>JALZHC010000419.1 GCA_030914105.1 Acidobacteriota bacterium | reverse complement strand
ATCCGAGAGTCGCCCCCCTCTCCGTTTCAAGGTCGGCCTGCGTCGGAAAGTCAGCGGCGCGGCTTGAGGTCTTCGGTGTAGAGAATCTTGTAGGCGCGGTAGTTCGCCAGAACCTTGTTGACGTAGTCCTTGGTCTCGTTGAAGCCGACCTCCGCGGTGAAGACGCCGGGGTCTTTATGCACGGCGCGCACGACCCAGCGCGCGACGTTGTCCTCGCCGCCGTTGTAAGAGGCGGCGACGGCCTCGGGCAGACCCGGAAACATCTTAAACAGCTCGGAGAGATACGCGCCGCCGACGAGAACGTTCGTGTCGGGGCTGAAGAGGTCTTGCTCGCCGACGCTTGAGAGGCCGGCGACCGGCGCGTACTTGGCCGCCATGTCGGGCGTCATCTGGAGCAGGCCGCGCGCGCCCGCTGGCGACTTCGCGCGCGGGTTAAATCCGCTCTCCTGCCGCATGATCGAGAGCACGAAGCGCGGGTCGATCTTCAACTTCTTCGACGCGCGCAAAACCGAGTCGCGGAAAGGCGCGGGGAACTGTGAGGCCGCGCCCCTCACGTCGGAAGCGACACGCGCCTCGCGCGCCAGCGCCGCCGACTTCGCGGACGCGCCCAGGTCTTTCAGCCTCTCGGTCGCGCGCCAGCCTGAATAAGAAGCCGCGCCGTCGCCGATGGCCTCATAGGCTTTGATCGCCTGCTCCTTCTGGCCGGACTGCTCAAGGCTGAAGGCGCGCAGGTACGCAACCTCCGCGGGCGAAGTGTTCACGGCGCGCGCGAAAGTCATCCGGCTCAATTCGTCGGCAATCGAGAGGGCCGAAGGCCAGTCGCCGCGCGCAACCTCCAGGCGCAGGCGCGCGAAGACGGCGCTCGTCTCGGTGGGCGTGCTACGGAAGCGCGCGCGCGTGCGCTCGATCCAGGGGAGCGCGTCGTCGGAGCGCCCGGCCTCGCGCAACGAGTCGATGATGTTGAGGTAAGCGTTCTCGATGCGCTCGCCGTTGGGGAAGCGCGAGACGTACTCGGCGTAACGCGCGGCGGCGTCCGCGGGCCGGTTCAGACGAAGCAGAGTGGCGGCGACGTAGTAGAAGCCGTCGCGCCCGGCTGGCGTGCTCTGATAAGTGTCGCCGAGCTTCTGGAAGACGGGCAGAGCCTCTTCGTAGCGCCGCTCCTGAAAGAGCGTGCGCCCGATGCCGAAGTATGCGGCGGGGACGTTCGCGTCTGCGGGGTAGCGCTCGATGAGCGCGCGCCAGTGTGCGCGCGCCTCCTCGAAGGCGCGGTTGGCCTGGTAGATGGCGGCGCGACGCATGTGCTCCTGCGGCGTGAGCTGCGGGAGCTGGCCCCCTGCGCCGCGCCCTTCGGCGTCCGAGCGGCGCGCGGCGGCCAAAGCCTCGTCGGTCTGGTCTGCGGGCGAGAGCGCGAAGGTTTCCGGCGCGTCTGAGGGCGAGTCGGGCTGCGCCTCGTTCGCGTTCTCCGCGACGTTCGCGGGCGGCGGGTTGCCGACCCGCGCACACGAGAGCGAGAGCATGAGTGCGACGGCGCAGACGAGAGCCTGTTGTGCGAAGAGTGCCATTTTCAAACCCTGACGAAGAGCCCGTAAGACCTGACGAAAAACCTCACGGGCGCGCGTGAGGCGTCGCCCCGAACCGAGCCGGCCATACCACAGCAGTCGCATCAGAGATTTCTACTCCGGCTCCTCGACGATCTCGTAGCTCGTCACGATCTCGACGCCGGGCCGGAGCGTCGCGGCGACGCTGCAATACTTGGTCTCCGACAATTCAATCGCCGCGGCGAGCGCCTTCTCCGAGACTTTGTGGCCGCGGACGACGTGGCGCAGCTCCATGCGCGTGTAGGCGCGCGGGTGCTCTTCGCGCCGCGTGCCGCGCACCTCGACGCGGTAGTCGGTCACGCGCTCGCGCTTCTTCCGAAGGATCGTTATCACGTCAACCGCCGTGCAGCCGCCAAGCGCGATAAGCAGCAGCTCGACCGGCGTCGCGGCGCTCGCGCGCTCGTGGTTCGTTTCGAGCACCTGCGCGTGGCCGCTCGGCGTGATGCCGATGAAGAGTCCGTCGCCTGCGTCGTGGATGACGGCCTTCGCTCCCTCGTTGTCCATGCCGGGAGACCTCCTTCGGCAAGCATAACATGGGCCGGCGCGCGTGCGACGGTGCGCGGCGGCAAAGCCTTCAAAATTAAGTGCGGCGTCTTCAAAATTAAGTGCGGCGCGGCGCGACGAAGTTGAGAGGCGGCGGGCCGACTTCGCGGTTGTACGTTAGCCGAACATTTAAGCCGGGTTTCGTACATTCGGGCGCTCAGGGCCATCGAAGCGGGCGTAAATATCCAGCCGGCGTGAGCAATAATCCGTCTTGCGCCGACGCGAATCACCGTGTCTGTCCGCCTCTCCGGCGTCGTTCTCCCGGCCTTGAAGTCAGTTTGACGCCGCGCCCGCGCGGGGCACGGTGCTTGCCTGATTTCGGCTTAGGTGAAGTCCTGCTTCGAGCTATGTCTTTTGCGAGTTCAACGCGCATCTCCCCGTACATTTTTGCGGAGCGAGGGGGGCGGCTTTTGCAGAAAGCCGCCGAGCGAAATTCTATCAACTTAATGACGGAAACGAACTGGAGGGAAGAGCGATGAACAGAATCAGAAGGACGGTCTCTCTGGCGCTCGTCTTGGCGTTGGTCGGCCTCGGCCTGACGACGGCGCAGGCGCAGCGCACTTACGGCACGTACAACCGGCAGGCGGGCGAACTCATCCGCCGCGTCGAAACGTCAACCGCCAATTTCCAGAGCAGCCTCAACGACGCGCTCAACCGCGGGCGCTACAACAACACGAACGCGGGCGACGTGGGCAACTACACGCAGAGCCTGCGCACAGCCGTCGCGCAGTTGCGCGACCGCTTCGACCGACGCGTCGCTGTCGCCGCGGACGTGCAGAACGTCTTGCAGCAGGCCGCGCTCGTCAACAGCTTCCTCGCCAACAACCGCATGGGCATGCGGGTCCAGAGCGACTGGTCGCTCGTGCGCTCTGACCTCGACGCGCTCGCGCGCGCATACAACATCACCTGGGACTGGTCGCAGACCAACACGGCCTACGGCAATCAGGGCTACCCGACGACGGCGGGCCAGCCCTACCGCCTGAACGACACGCAGCTCGACGCGCTCCTGCGCCGCATCTCGAACGAGTCTGACCGCTTCCGCGCAGACCTCGGCACGACGCTCGACCGCAGCCGCTACGACAACACGCGCACCGAAGACAACATCAACCAGTTCGTCAGCGACTTCGCCGACGCGACCGCGCAACTGCGCTCGCGCTTCGACGCGCGGCGCTCCGTCGCCGGCGACGTTCAGAGCGTGCTGCGGCAGGCGACCTACATTGACGACTTCATGCGCCGCCACCCGCTCGGCTATCGCGCCACGAACGACTGGTCTGCGCTCAAGGGCGACCTCAACCAGCTCGCCTCGGCCTATAGCCTCGCCTGGAACTGGGACGTGAACTCGCTCCCGAACACGACCGCCGGTGGCAACGTCTTCGGCAACGGCGGCTACAATAACCGCGGCGCTTACGGTCGCCTGACCGGAACCTACCGCCTTGATGCCTCGATGAGCGACAACGCCGACGCCGTCGCCGACCGCGCCGTGCGCAGCCTGCCTTACAACGAACGCCAGCGCATCCGCGACCAGATCATGCGCCGGCTTCAAGCGCCCGACATGATAGCCATCGAGCGCAACGGCAACACAGTGACCATCGCCTCTTCGCGCGCGCCGCGGACGACCTTCGACGCCACGGGCGCGGAGCGGCGCGAACAACTCCCGAACGGCAGCTACTCGCGCGTCGTGGCCCAGGTGAACGGCGACCAGTTGCTCGTCCGCTCGACGGGCCAGCGCGAGACAGACTTCAGCGTTACCTTCGACCCGATTGAGGGCGGGCGGCGTCTGCGCGTGACGCGCCAAATCTGGAACGACCAGCTCGGCCAGAACCCCGTCACCGTGCAGAACGTCTACGACCGCACTTCGGACGTGGCCGACTGGAGCGTCTACACGGGCACGCCCGCTTACGGCCAGACTGGCTCGAACAACTACCCGACGAACACTTCGGCGAACGGCTCGTTCGTCGTGCCCGACGGCACGATGCTCAACGCCACGCTCGACACCGATCTTTCGACGAGCACGGCCAACACGGGCGACCACTTCACGATGACCGTGAACTCGCCCGAACAGTTCCGCGGCGCGGTCATTGACGGCCACGTGGCGAGCGTCTCGCGCAGCGGGCGCATCACGGGCCGCTCCGAGATGTCGCTCAACTTCGACGACATACGGATGCCGAACGGCCAGACCTACCAGTTCGCCGGCTTCATTGACACGGTGAGCACGGCCAACGGCGACACCGTGCAGGTGGACAACGAGGGCACGGTGCGCGACCGCAACCAGACGACGCAGACCGAGGAGCGCGCGGCCATCGGCACGGCGGTCGGCGCGATCATCGGCGCGATTGCCGGCGGCGGCAAGGGCGCGGCCATCGGCGCGATACTCGGCGCGGGCGCGGGCGCA
>JALZHC010000418.1:2172-4537 GCA_030914105.1 Acidobacteriota bacterium | reverse complement strand
GACCCAAGCAGGGCTTCGGCGTGCCCATCGAGCGCTGGATCAACGAGCGCCTGCGCGAGCGCGTCCGCGGCACGCTTGAGGAAGCACGCACGCGCCAGCGCGGACTCTTCGAGCAGTCTTACGTCAACCTCCTGCTCGACGAGCACGAGCGCCGACGCCGCGACCACTCGCACGAACTCTGGGCGCTCTTCATGCTCGAACTCTGGCACCGAACCTTCGTCGACGACGGCGGAGCGCCGGCGCGCACGCGCGCCGACAGTGCCGCGACTGCGCCGGCTATCGCCTGAAGACTTTCTCAGTCCGACTTCGGGCGGCGACGAAGAAGGCTTATGACCTCGAAGAAAGGCCGAAGGGTTTGAGGCCGAACGTCCTTCACATCGTTGACAGCTTCCAACAGGGAGGCACGGAGCGCCAGGCGGTGCAGCTCGTGCGCCTGCTCGCCGAAGGCGGACGCTACCGCCCGCTCGTCGCCTGCCTCAACGCGGAAGGGCCGCTGCGCGCGGAGGTCGAGCGCCTTAACCTGGGGGAGATTCCTGAGTACCGTCTGACGAGCTTCTACGACCGCAACTTCGCCGCGCAGCTCCGGCGCTTTGCGCGCTTCCTGCGCCGGAGCGAGGTTGACATCGTGCACGCGCACGACTTCTACACGAACGTCTTCGGCATGCCCGGCGCGGCGCTGGCGGGCGTCCGGGCGCGCGTCGCCTCGAAGCGCGAGACCGAAGGCTTCCGCAGCCGCGCGCAGAAGTTCGTCGAGCGTCGAGCCTTCCAACTCGCACGCCGCGTCGTCGTCAACGCCGACGCCGTCGGCCAGATGCTCAAGGCCGAGGGCGTGCCTGCCTCGAAGCTCGTCACCGTCTACAACGGCTTGGACGCCGCGCGCGTCCGGCCTCCGCTCGGCTTCAGGAGAGAAGAGGCGCTCACCGCGCTCGGCCTGCCGGGCTTGCCTCCGCGCCGCTTCGTCACAATCGTCGCCAACCTGCGCCACGCCGTCAAAGACCACCCGACTTTCCTGCGCGCGGCGGCGCGCGTCCGCGCCGAAGTCTCTGACGCCGCCTTCGTCCTCGCGGGCGAGGGCGAGCTTGAGCAGGAGCTTCGAGAGTACGCCGCCGAGCTGGGCATCGCCCCGGACGTTTTCTTCACGGGCAGGTGCGCGCGCGTGGCCGAGCTGCTCGCGGTCTCGGACGTGTGCGTCTTAAGCTCGCGGGCCGAGGGCTTCTCGAACGCGATACTTGAGTACATGGCCGCGGGCCGCGCGGTCGTCGCGACGGACGTGGGCGGCGCGCGCGAGGCAATCGTCGAAGGCGAGACGGGACACCTCGTCGCCGCGGGCGACGACGCGGCGTTGGCCGCGCGCGTCGCTGCGCTGCTCAAAGACCCCGCGCGCGCCCGCGCGATGGGCGAGCACGGGCGCGCGTTGGTCGCGCGCAAGTTCTCCTGCGAGGCGCTGCTCGCGCGCACCGAGGAGCTTTACGACCGTCTGCTCGCGCGCGACGAGGCCAGGGCGTCGCGCAGCGTCGGTCGCGTGAGCAGCGAGAGCGCCTGAAGCGCCGACCAAAGTCTCCAAAGCGCTTGAAGCGCCGACCGAAGTCTTCGATGCCGTGCGTTACGGACTGATTCCGGGATGAAGACGAACGCCACACGCCGCGCGCTCGTTCGCCGCGCCGCCGTCGTGTTTCTGTTGGCGTGGCCGCTCGTCGCGTGGGCGGCGGCGCGCGCGCTCGTCGTCACGCCGAAGGGCGGGAGCGCGGAGGCCGTCGCCGTGCTCGCGGGTTCGTCCACCTACGTCGAGCGCGCGCGCCGCGCCGCCGAGGTCTTCGGGGAGGGGCGCGCGCCGCGCGTCGTCTTGACCAACGACGGGCAGCGCGGCGGATGGTCGCGCGAGGAGGAGCGCAACCCTCTCTTCGTCGAGCGCGCGGCGGGCGAGATGCGCGCTCGCGGCGTTCCGGCGGACAAGATCGAAGTCTTGCCAGGCACCGTGTCGAGCACATACGAGGAGGCCCTGCGCCTGCGCGAGTACGCCGCGGCGCGCGGCCTGCGCACGCTGCTGGTCGTGACCTCGGCTTATCAGGTGAGACGCGCGCGCTGGACTTTCGAGAAGGTTTTTGCGGGGAGCGGCGTGACCGTCTCCTTCGAGGCCGTGCCGCCGGGCGACGAGACGCCGCCGCCGCTCACATGGTGGCTTCACACGCAGGGCTGGCGCGTGGTCGCGGGCGAGTACCTGAAGATGGGTTACTATCTTGCGCGCCTCGGCTGAAGATGATTCAGGGACGGAGGGCGGGCGCGGCGTCGAGAGCAGAGAAGGAAGAAGGCGCGAGGTGTTTGCTTCACCTCGCGTCTTCTTTCGTCTGCACTGCCGACCTTAGCT
>JALZHC010000418.1:0-2162 GCA_030914105.1 Acidobacteriota bacterium | reverse complement strand
TCTTCCTTCTCTACTGCCGACCGCGTCGCCCGACGCTCGCGCACGTGCCTGACGCTCGCTCGCTTCTCAAGTCCGCGCCGCCGTCGGCAACTGTCGCGTTCTTAGCTCGCGCGCTGCCGCCTTCGACGGCGTGCGCCCGCGATTCCGGCGAGGCCCGTGCCGAGCAGGACGAGCGTGGCCGGCTCTGGAACGCCGGAGGGCTGGAAGCGGTATGTGACGTTCTTGACCTCGTACTCGTGCGTGAAACGGTTTAAGGCGAGTGTGATGTCTACGAGGCCCGAACCCGAGACGGGCGAGCTGTAGTTGAAGCCTGTGAAGACCTGGTTCTGGGCGTCCCACCCGTTGAAATCAATCGTGCCCGTCATCGTGAAACTCGTCGTCAGCGTGAAGCTCTGGTTGGGGTCGGTCGGCGCGTCGAGCGGGATGGTGAGCGTGCCGGTGCTCAAGGTGAGCGTCGCCCCCAGAAAGCCGACGTGGCTCTGGCCGTCTAAAGTCAGGATGCCTCTCGCCCCGTCGCTGGGGTAGTTGTTGGTGGAGTTGAGGCTTAAAGTCGAGCCGGCCAGGCAGGGGGATGAGCAGTTCTTGCCGATGCCCACGTGCCCGACATCCGTTGAGCCGGCGATTGCTTGGAAATTGTTGCCGGTGAGGTTGAGCGAGAAGGTTCCGTAGACCGGCGTTGTAGTTGAAGTGTTGCCGATAGAGAGCGTCCCGCCGGTGATCTCCACGACGTCGGCGCGCGCCTCGGACGGCATGAAGAGGAAGACGAAGAGCAAAACGGCGGGCGAGACTTTCAAAAACCTGCGCATGTGAAGACTCCTTCCCTGAGTTCGTAGCGAACGGGGCCTGACTTAGCCTGAGGGCGACGGTCGCGCCATTCTGAACGCCGCGCGGCGACCCGTCAAGAATAAATTGTCAATGGCCTGATGATTTCAACGAGCGCGCGTCCGCGACGACCCCTCGATAAAATTGCGTGAGCGAGCGCAGGAAAGTCTCCGGCGCGTGGCGCGTCGAGGCGAGCGCCGAGGCAGAGGCCGCGAGCGCGCGCGCGAGGCTCTCGTCCGAAAGCAGACGCGCGAGCGCGCCGGCCAACGCCTCGTCGTCGCGCGGCGCGACGACGAGCGCGCTCTCGCCGTCCGAGACGATTTCGGGGACGCCCCCCACGCGCGTCGCCACGACGGGCACGCCCGCCGCCATCGCTTCGAGCATCGAGTTCGGCACGCCCAAGATCAGCGAGCGGAGCGCGAACAAGTCAGCCGCCCCGTAGAAACGGGCAACGTCGCTCGTCTGCCCGGCGAAGACGACGCGACCGCCGATCCCCAGCTCCGCGGCGAGACGTTCCAGCGCGGCGCGCTCCGGCCCTTCGCCGACCAGCACGAGGCGCGCGCGCACTTCGCTGTTCTCCCGCGCGAGCCGCGCAAACGCGCGCAGGAGGTCTGCCTGCGCCTTCTCGCGCGAGAGCCGCCCGACCGTGAGCACGACGCGCTCGCCATCCGAGACGCCGAGCCGCTCCTTCAAACGCCGCACTTCGTCTTCGCCCACCTCGCGCCCGGCGTTGATCGAGTTGTGCTGCACGAAAATCTTTTCGCGCGCGACGCCGCGTTTCGTTTCGAGCTCGCGCGCGAACGCCTCGCAGACCGTCACGACGCGGCGCGCGGCGGGCAGCGACCAGCCGTCGAGACGATTGTAGGCGAGCATCTTCCGGTCGGTCGCCGTGTAGCCGTGATGATATGCGACCCAGGGCAGCGTGCGCGGCAGCCCCGACGCGCGCGCGAGGAAGTGAGACTTGACGTGGTGTGTTAGCAGAAGGTCGGGCGCGCGCCGCTTGACCGCCTCGCGCAGCGCGCGCAGCGCGCGCGGGTCGAAGCGGAAGCGTTCACCGACGAGGTCAACGCGCAGGCCGAGTGCGCGCGCCGCCGCGACGAACTCATTCGGCGCGTTGCTCGTCGTCGCCCGCGTGCCGCTCGTCGTCGCCTGCGCGCCACTCGTTACCGGTTGTGCGTCGCCGTCCGGAGCGTTAAGTGTCGTCGCTTGCGCGTCGCCGTCCGGCCCTTCGTCGAAGACGCGCGGCCCTTCATCCATGACGAGCGGCGGGGCTTCGTCGCCTCTGCGGAAGGTTATGATTGAGGTCTCGACCGCGGGCAAGTCTTCAACGCCCGCGTCGT
>JALZHC010000417.1 GCA_030914105.1 Acidobacteriota bacterium | reverse complement strand
GCGGCGAAGACCTGTCGGGCTTGCTCAGCTTCGGCTCGGCCTTCACGGATGTTCCCGGCGGGACGGCCCACTGGACGTTCGCGGGTAATAACAACTACAACTCGTCGAGCGGCGACGCTGGCGTCACTATCACGCAGGCTCAGGCCAACGTCACCGTCAACGATTACACAGGCGTCTACGACGGCAGCCCGCACGGCGCGTCCGGCTCGGCGAGTGGAGTCAATGGCGAAGACCTGTCGGGCTTGCTCAACCTCGGCGCGACCTTCACAGACGTTCCTGGCGGTACGGCCCACTGGTCGTTCGCAGGGAACACTAACTACGCGCCGGCCGGCGGGACGGCGGCCATCAACATCACGCAGGCCGCAGCCAGCGTCACCGTCAACGGCTACGCCGGCACTTACGACGGCAACGCCCACGGAGCGACGGGTTCAGCGACCGGTGTTAAGGGCGAGGACTTGAGCGGCCTGCTCAACCTGGGCTCAAGTTTCACCAACGTTCCCGGCGGTACGGCTAATTGGACGTTCGCAGGGAACACTAACTACGCGCCCGCGAACGGCACGGCGGCGATCACGATAGCGCAGGCCGCGGCCACCATCACGGTCAATGGCTACACAGGCGTCTATGACGGCCAGGCGCACGGCGCGACGGGGACGGCCACGGGCGTGGGCGGCGAAGACCTTTCGGGCTTGTTGAATCTGGGCGCGAGCTTCACGAACGTTCCGGGCGGCACGGCCCACTGGTCGTTCGCGGGCAACACCAACTACCAGCCGGCCAACGGCACGGCCAGCGTCGTCATCGACAAGGCCACGCCGACCTTAAACTGGAACAACCCCGCCGATATCACCTACGGCACCCCGCTCGGTGCCGCGCAGCTTAACGCGAACGCCTCGGTGCCGGGCGTCTTCGCCTACACCCCTGCGGCGGGGACTGTCCTCAACGCCGGCGGCGGCCAGACGCTCTCTGTGAGCTTCTCGCCGACCGACTCGACCAACTACACGACCGCCGGCAAGAGCGTCCAGATTAACGTGCTGAAGGCGACGCCGTCGTTCAGCAACCTCAGCTCGCCGGTCATCACTTACGGCGCGGCTTCGACGACCCTGTCGGGCACGCTCAGCTTCGGCTCTTTGATCCCGACCGGCAGCGTCTCGATAACCCTGAACGGCGTCACCCAGAACGCGGCAATCCAGGCCGGCGGCAACTTCTCTTCGAGCTTCGCCACCGCCTCTCTGCCGCCCACGAATCCGCCGTACACCATCGCCTACAGCTACGGCGGCGACACCAACTTCAACCCGGCAAGCGGGACGGGCGCGCTCACCGTCGGCTATGGCTTCGCGGCGCTCTACGACCAGACAGCAGTCCACAATAGCGGGAGCACTATCCCCATCAAGCTGGCGATCACGAACGCCGCAGGCAACAACATCTCGTCGCCCGGCACGACGGTGACCGCCGTCGGCGTCGCGCTCATCTCGACGACCGTTTACGGCCCGGTCAATGACGCCGGCAACGCGAACCCGGATAACAACTTCCGTTTCGATTCGACGTTAACGGCGGGAGGCGGTTACGTCTTCAACCTGAAGACGACGGGTCTGGCGGCGGGCGTTTACAACCTCTACTTCAGAGTCGGCTCCGACCCGACGCTGCACGCCGTGCAGTTTCAGGTGAGGTGACAATGGAGTTGGCCGACGTGATTCTCGCCGGAGGGAAGTGGCGGGATTGCGGCGGTCGAGGCCGAACGGTTCGTTCCGTTCGCGGATAGCCCTTTCGGGTTCCGACCGGGGCGCGCAGACCTAAACAAAGGCCGGCGCGCCCTTCATTTCTCTTTGGGGACGGGCGCGCTTTTGCACCTCGACTGAGTGGCCCCGACGGGGCCGTCAACGTAACTTATCCTCGTCACCAAATCTTTATACCCGACGGAAATCGCGATCCCGCGCGAGCGATATTCGACGCTCACGAGCGGGCCGTTCGGCGACTCGTAAATCGGCTCCGACTCTTCGTCGCCGCCGCACGGGTCGAAGTCGTACCGCGTGACGACGTAGCCCGGCCCGAAGTGCGCGACGGCCTGCTCCCGCGTCAGCTTCTCCGGGTAGAACTCGATCTTTGTGATCACGCCGCGGCGACCGTCTAAGACGACCGACATCGTTCCGGGGAACTCCCCGCCCCGCTCGTAATTGTTCCAGACTTCACGCGGCGCATCGGGGTCTTCTTCCGTCTCGTGCGCGCGCGACCACTTCGGCTGGCCGAGCACGCGCAGCATGTCGGCGCGACTCGATTTGCCCACGGTGAGTCCGCGAAAGGTGGCCGGACGCCAGCGGCTGACCGTTCGTCGGGCCGGCGCCGCCTGGCCGAACACCAGCGAAAAGAGCAGTACAAATTTCATGGCTCCAATTTCCACTCCGAATCATAGTATCACTGGCGCGGCCACCCTTTTCAAACGCCCGAAGCCGCTCCGAGGAGGTTCGCGCGAGGCGCGACGAAAGGAGTTCGGAAGCGGTCGAAAAAAGTTTTCGGCGCGGCCTTCGTGAAAGTTTTCGGCGCGGCCTTCGCGGCGGCGCTGCTGGCATACGATTTGTTACTTCGGATTGCGTCGGCTGACGGCTTCGGTTCTGATGAAGGAAATGGACGCCCCAGAATTTGTAAAAGTCATTCCCGCTGTTCTATTTATCATCGAGAGACTTTCGCGCCCTTTTGCCGTAATCCCCGCCTTGTCCGTCCGAATTTTTGGACTTTTAGTCCAGCTTTTCGGAGGAAATATTTTCCGTCCCAATCAAGCGGCAGTCGCGTCCGAAGTGGCCCGACGCGCCCACTCTTCGACGGGCGAGCGCGGCGGGATTTTTTTGTGCTCTTTCGCCTTGCGCCGTCGGCTGGAATGTAGTATTTAACAGCACGTTCAGGCAGTCGTAAGACTCGCGAAAACGACTTCCCTTAGGGTGAGTTCTTCTTCTATCCGTCTTACTCCGTAAACAGGTTAACCAGGGCTTCGGGGGCGCAGAGGGACAGGCGGGTGACTGCGACTCCGGATCATCGAAACAAGCACCAACCAAAAAGGAAGGGACATGTCGAAACATTGCCTTTGTAAGTCAGCCTGCGCGCTGGCGGCTTTATTTTTTTGCCTCGCCTTCGGCGCGGGCAGGGTCGCGGCCCAATCCACAATCACGGGCGCTATCGGCGTCGTCGCCAAGGACCCGCAGGGCGCGGTCGTCCCCGGCGCGACCGTGACTGCACACAACGAAGAGACGAACAAAGAAGCGACGGGCACGACCGACAGCGAAGGCCGCGCGCGCGTCGCCGAGCTTCAGCCCGGCCATTACACGGTGAGCGTCAGCGCCACCGGCTTCGCGGCCTTCAGGCAGCAGAACGTGGTCGTCGAGGTCGGGCGGGTCACGTCCATCGACGCGCTGCTGGCCGTCGGCGGCGCGACGGCGACCGTCGAGGTCACCGCCGAAGCGCCCGTCATCAACACGCAGCAGCAGGACTTCTCCACCAACCTCAACCAAGTCTCGATTAACAATCTGCCGACCAATGGCCGCCGCTGGTCGAACCTCGCCATCCTGACGCCCGGCACGGTTCCCGACGGCACGTTCGGGCTGATAAGTTTTCGCGGCATCTCCGGCCTGTTGAATAACAACACGATTGACGGCGGCGACAACAACCAAGCCTTCTTCTCGGAAGAGCGTGGCCGCACGCGCATCGGCTACGTGGTCAGCCAGGACTCCATCCGCGAGTTCCAGGTCAACACCTCCAACTACTCCGCCGAGTACGGGCGCTCGGCAGGCGGCGTGATTAACGCCGTCACCAAGAGTGGAACTAATCAGCTCCACGGCTCCGCTTTCCTCTTCGACCGCAACAACAAGCTGGGCGCGCGTAACCCGCGCAGCTTCGTCTCCCAGATCGTCAACGGGGTTCCGACCCTGGTCGCTTACAAGGCCCCGGACGTGCGCTACCAGTTCGGCGGGACGGTCGGCGGGCCGATAGTCCCGGACAAAGCCTTCTTCTTCTTCTCCTACGACCAGCAGAAGCGCAACTTCCCCGGCGTCTCCGTCTTCACCTCTCCGAGCTATCTGACGACCGTCAACCCCACCCTGCTGACGGCCACGGCGCGAGGGCTGACGACCGACCAGATCAACTCGGCCCTGGGCTTCATCAACAGCCTGACGGGGCCGACGCCGCGGCGCGGCGACCAGAAACTCTTCCTGCCGAAGATAGACTGGAACGTCAACAAGAATAATATCTTCTCGGCGACCTATAACCGTCTGCGCTGGGCCTCGCCTGCGGGCGTCCAGACGGCGGCGACCGTGACGCGCGACCGCAACGGCTACGGCAACGACTTCGTGACCTCCGACTCGCTGAACCTGCGCCTGACCTCGACCCTTTCGAGCCGGCTCATCAACGAGGGGCGCTTCCAGTGGGCGAAGGAGCTCGACTCGCAGTTCGCCCAGCCGCCGCTTCCGGGCGAGCCGACCACGGCCAACGGCTTCTCCCCGCAAGTCGCCCTCACCAACGGCATCACCTTCGGCAAGTCGACCGGCCTCGACCGCCGTGCG
>JALZHC010000416.1 GCA_030914105.1 Acidobacteriota bacterium | reverse complement strand
GCGAGGCGTCGCGCGCTCGAATGCATCGCCGACACGCTGCTCTGGAACGCCGCGCATCAACTGCCGCGCAGAGAGTTCGGCTTCGCCTGCGCCAACACTCTCACGGCACTGCGGCTGAACCCGCTCAGGGCCACGCGGCCCGGCGCGTACAGGAAGCTGCTGGCCGCTCTGAAAGGATGAAGGCGGAAGGCCGCAAGGATGAAGGTAAGCCGTAGGAGAAGACGAGAGCTAAAGAGCTGAGCAGAAGGATGAGAGGCGCGCTTATCGAGGTTATGCTTTAACTTCATCCTTCATCCTTTAACACGCATGCACGCCGTCAGCGTCATCATCACGACCCACGAGCGACCGCGGATGTTGCGGCGCGCGGTCGAGAGTGCGCGCGCGGCGGGCGAGGCGGTCGAGGTCGTCGTCGTTGACGATGCTTCGACGGACGAGACGGCCAGCGTCTGCGCGTCCATCAGCGGGATTCGCTACGTGCGCGTCGGGTCGAACCGTCGCGTGGCCGGCGCGCGCAACGTCGGGCTGCTGGCGAGCGGCGGCGAATACGTCGCCTTCCTCGACGACGACGACCTGCGCCTGCCCGGCTCGCTCGACCGGCAGGCCGCTTTGCTCGACGCGCGCGCAGAGGTCGGGATGGTCTACGGGCAGGCGCTCGTCGCCGACCAGACGGGCGCGCGCGCGTCCGACCCTTATCCGTCGCCTTGCCCGCAGGGCGACATCTTCTGGCAGTTGTTGCGCCGCAATTTCGTGCCGTCGGGCGGCGCTCTCTTCCGACGCTCGTGCCTCCTGCGCGTCGGGATGCTCGACGAGACAGCGCCCGGACTCGACGACTGGGATTTGTGGATTCGCATCGGGGAGCTTTACGTGGTCGCGGCTTCGGAAGAGCCGGTCAGCGTCTGGAGGAAGTCTTCGCCCGCTTCGGGGCAGGGCAGCTCCGAGGCCGCCGAGCTTGTAGCGCGCTGCCGCCGTCAGTGGCTTGAGCGCTGGGTGAGGCTGCCGCGTGCCGCCGCCGCGACGAGGCAGGAGCGGCGCGAGGCCTGGCGACACTTCTCCGCCAACATGGCCGAGCATCTGGTCTGCGAGGCGGGCCGCGCTCTCGCGTGCGGGCGCGTGGGCCAGGCGACGAGGAACGCTTCGGCGGCGCTGCGACTGTTCCCGCTCGGCGCGGCGCGCGCGCCGCTCGACCGCGCACGGATGCGCGCCCTCCTCGGCAGGCTCCAGAATAAGTGGAGCACTCTGGAAGCTCGTTCCTGAGCGACCCGCGAACGAACTACGGACTGAAGCTCGTCTCTAATAATAAAGGAGCCGCACAACAAGCGACTGACGATGAAGGTAGTCTTCTGCAAAAGCCAACTGCTCGGCCCCATCAGTGGCGCAGACGAAATTCTCGTTAACAACGCGATTCTTCTACGCGAGGCAGGTCATGCGGTCGAAGTGCTCCTCATGTACTACCCGCCGACCGAAGACCCTTACTACCGGCGTCTGGTCGAGGCCGGCGTGCCCGTCTCCTGGCTCGCCTCCGCAGCGACACGCGCCTCGCTCTTCACGGGCCGCAGGCTCTTCCAGAAACTCCTGCGCGTGGCCCCTTCCGCGCAGACGTTCCTGCGCGCGCGCGCGCAACGCGTCGTCACGAGCCTCGCGTCTCGGCAGTACGAGAGCTGCCGCGCCCATCTCGCCGCAAGCGGCGCAGACCTCATACACGTCATCACGCCCGACCCCGGCGCGATGGTCTTGATCCGCGCCGGCTACGACGCGGGCATCCCCGTCATCTATCAGGAAGTCGGCACGCCCTACCACCCGCCCGACTTCGAGTCTTACTACCGAGAGTTCACCTCCGTCCTCCCTTTCTGCGCCGAGGTGGCGGCGCTCTCGCCCGCGCTCGCCGAGATGTGCCGCGAGAAGCTGCCGAAGAAGAACGCGGTCTGCGTGCTGCCAGTGGTGATGGATGAGCAGACGAACGGCCACGGCCCGCGCGCGCGCGTCGGCGCGGACGTGACGTTCGGGTTCGCCGCGCGCGTCGAGAAGCTGAAAGGCCCGACGGTCTTGATGGAAGCCTTCGGCTCTGCGGCGCGCGAGTTTCCGCGCGTGCGGCTCAGGCTCGCGGGCGACGGCTCGCAGCGGCGCGCTTTGGAGGCGCGCGCCGCCACGCTCGGCGTCGCCGACCGCTACGACTACGTCGGCGTCTACTCGCGGCCCGAAGAGCGCGCGGCCTTCATGCGCAGCCTCGACGTGTTCGTCATGCCCTCGTTCACCGAAGGGACGCCGAACAGCGTTATCGAGGCGATGGCCCACGGCCTGCCCGTCATCGCCTCGGACGTGGGCGGCATCCCCGACGTGCTCGACGCGGACTCAGGCATCCTCGTCCCGCCCGGCGACGCCCACGCGCTCTCGGAAGCACTGCTCCGTCTCGCGCGGGACGCCGAGCTGCGCGCGCGCATGTGCGAGGCCGCGCGCGCCAGATACCTGAGCCTCTTCTCGCCGAAGGCCGTGCTGCCCATCTTCCTCGGCACGTACCGGAGGGTCGCGGGCCGAAACGGCGCGGGCGCTCAATCGTCCGCCGGCGAACACGAACACCCCTGGGCCGGCGCGCTCGAACGCGAGGACGCAGACGAACTCCTCAGCGCGAGGGCTTGAAGTCGAGACTCAATCGCAAACACCTGCCGGCCCGCCGAACCGACGGGCCGAAGTGTCTGCGTTGGTCAGCCCTACTTTTTGTCCGCGTCCTTACTTTTTGTCCGCGTCCTTCAAAGCCTTCTGAATCTTTTCGACGTTCCGTTCGCGCGCCTGCTTCACGCCTATCTGCTGCGCCGAGCGCAGAGCGTCTGCGAGCACGCGCCGCGCCGACGCCGCGTCGCCCTTCCCCAACAGTGCGTCGGCCTCGATCTCCAGAAGCCACATGCGCCCGAGCGGGCCTGTGACGTGCCTGAGGCCGCGTTCGCACGCGGCGATGGCCTCCGCGTAACGCTTCGCGTCGGTCTCCATCTGGGCGAGACGCAGGGAGGCGTTGTAGTTGTCCGGCATTAGACGCTCGGAGGCGACGAGCGCAGGGATGACGCGCTCCGGCTCGCCCAGAAGAGAGGCGGCGTCAACGCGCGCCACGTCGAGGGCCGTCCGCTCATCTTCGTTCGACGGCCTCGCCGCGTCCAACTCCTTGAGCCAAAGCTCGCCCCAACGCTTCAAGGTCGCCTTGTCGCCGCGCGCGTCCGCGGCGGACATGAGCTGCTGGTAGAGCTGGAAGCGGTGGTCGCGCAGCGTGAGGGGAAGCGCGACGGCCTCCGCCGCGAGCGGCTCAAGAGTCTTCCGCGCGGCCTCGGCCCACGCCGCCGTCTGATCCTGGTTGACGCACGAAACCCCCGCGAGGACGACGCGGCTGAACGTTTGAGAGCGCGCCATCAGCGGCGCTTCCGCCGCGGCGGTCTCGGCGCAGATCTGCGTCTGCCCGCTCGACATCAACGCCCAGGTGAACGAAGCGACCGCGCGGTCGTGCTCCGCAAACGACCTGCCGCCTTCCTTGAGCGCCTCGCTGTAAGCCGAAGCGGCGTCGGCGTACTTGCCCTGTGCGAGCAGCTCGTCGCCGCGCGCGAGGGCCGCGTCGGCAGGCGTCGCGGGCTTCGTGAGCACGCCGCGCTCGCCGCGTTCGAGAAACCGCGTCAGTTCCGCGAGCGTCATGCCGCCGAGCTGGCTCGCGGTCGCGCGCTCGTCCGAAGGGTCGAGCACGAAGAACGCGGGCGTGTACGTCACCCCGTGCCGCGCGAGGAACGGCTGATTCTCAGGCTTGTCGAAGTTGAGCGAGAGCCAGACGAACCGTCCGGCGTACCTGGCGAGCCGAGCGTCGGCCAGCTCGGCTCGCATCAGGCGGCACGAGTATCACCAGGGCGCCCACACGTCTACGAAGACGGGAAGCCTCCGCCGGCTCGCCTCGGCGAGCGCCTTGTCGTAATCGTCTTCGACGAACGGCAGGCGCGTCGTCTGCGCGCTGACGCCGGCAGCCGAGATGGCCAGAAGCGCCAGCAAGGCCGGCGCACAGATTTTCTTCATCCAGAACGGCACGGAAACTTTTTTCATCGCAACCTCCGACGCCGCGGATTGTAGAAAAATATCGGTCTACTTTCCAGAGCCGTTTTCAGTCTGTAAAATAGACCAATCATGCGACGACCGAAGGGCCTGTTTCTGCCGCCGGTTCACCAGGGCCGCCTGCGTCGGCGCGAACTGCACCGCGCGCTCCGGGCGGCGGTGCTCGACGGCGTGCTCCCGCCCGGCGCGCGCCTGCCTTCGACCCGCCAGGCCGCAGCCGACTACGGCGTCTCGCGCGGCATGTTGGAAGAGGTCTACGCGCAGCTTGCCGACGAAGGCTTCATCGAGCGCACGGTCGGTCGCGGCACGTTCGTCGCGCCGCGCGTGGCGGCCCTGGGCGTGCCGTTGAAGGCCAGACCGGGTGCCCGGCGCTCGGCTGTGGCGTCGCGTCGCGGGCAGTCAGTCTCTGCGAACGCCGCCTGCCGCGAGCCGGAAGTCCCGCGCCCATTCAACGCGGGGCTGGCCGACACGAGCGAGTTT
>JALZHC010000415.1 GCA_030914105.1 Acidobacteriota bacterium | reverse complement strand
AGGTTCGAGCGATCCTCGTAGCGCATCGGCAGGTAGTTGAGAAGGTCTTCGACCGAGACCTCCGAAGCGTCGCGCGCGCCCGACACGTTCGCCACCGCCAGCGCGAGCCTGCGCGCCGTCTGCGGGCCGAGCCGCGCCATGGCGTGCTGCGTGAGCTGTAGGACGGGGGTGTCGAGCGTGAGCGACATGGGAAGTGATAAGTGATGAGTGATGAGTGATGAGTGATGAGAAAAAACTGCGGCCGCCTTCTCTCATCACTTATCACTCGTCACTTATCACGGGCTTTATGCCGTCGCCGTGCCCGCGGAAGTGCAGAAGCGCTCGAATGCCCCTGTCAGCTCGCGTGCGATCTCGTCGGCGCGGCGGTTCTCGATCTCGTGGCGTTCGAGCATGTAGACGAGCTGGCCGTTACGGAAGAGCGCGATCTGCGGCGAGGAGGGCGGGTAGGGCGCGAAGTGCTCGCGCGCCTTGACCGTCGCTTCGATGTCTGCGCCGGCGAAGACGGTGATGGAGCGGTCGGGGCGCGTCTGGTTTTGCAGCGCGAGCGCGACGCCGGGCCGCGCCTTGCCCGCCGCGCAGCCGCAGACGGAGTTGACGACGACCATCAGCGTGCCCTTCGTGCTCGTGATGGCGTCCTCGACCTGTTCGGGCGTGCGCGTCTCCTCGACGCCGAGCCGCGTCAGGTCTTCGCGCATGGGCTTGATGAGAATCTCGGAGTACGGCATCTTCTTTCTCCCTCGTTGAAGTGGTCTCGCGGATAATTTACCACAGCGAAAGGCATTTAACCGCAAAGGCGCTGGAGTCCACGCGAAGGGCGCTGGAAGGATTACCTCTTTGCGCTCTTACTTCACGCCCTTTGCAGTTAGACTTCCGCCTCGTCAAGCGCATCTTCGGGTTCAAACGGCGCGCTTGATGCTGATGCGGCGCGGCTCCTCGCCGTCGCCTTCGATGAGAACGCGCCAGACGGGCGGCGGCAGAGGGTAGCGGCCCATGCGCTCAGCCCACTCGATGACGATGACGGCGCGCTCGTCGGCGAGCAGCTCATCGAGGTCGACGGCGTGCGCTGACGTTGCGCCTTCGGCGAGGCGGTAGAGGTCTATGTGGTAGAGCAGCAGGCGGCCTTCGGCGTGGCGGTTGACGAGCGTGAAGGAAGGACTTGAGACCTCCGCGGGGTCGAGGCCGAGACCTGCGGCGAGGCCCTTCGTGAAGACGGTCTTGCCCGCGCCGAGCGCGCCGCCGAGGAGAAGAATCTCGCCGCCTTTGAGACGCTCGCCCACGCGTCGGCCCGCCTCGAAGGTCTCTTCGGGGCCAAGCGATGTCCACTCGCCCGTCCGGATCGTGGCCTTCTCGTCCGTCTGAATCAGAGCGTTGTCGCTCGTCGGGGGCGAGGCATCATCACGCGTCGGCGTCGCGTTAGCATCCTCGCCCGTCTGCTTCGGGTCGTCCGGCGCGGCGGCGTTCAAGGCGTCTCTCCTTCGGGGTCGAGCGCGCGGACGGCGGCGCTCAAGTGCCTCCTGATGTCGGAGGCGACCATCGCGCGCATGCCGAGCGAGCGCGCGGCCAAGTCGCCGGCAAGCCCGCCGACGTAGACGGCGGCGACCGTCGGCACGACCACGTCCGTCTTCTCTTTGAAAGTGGCAAGGGCTTGCGAGAGGAAGCCCGTGATGAGACCTGTGAGCGTGTCGCCGGAGCCTGCGGTGCCGAGGCCCGCGTTGCCGGTCGGGTTGACGCGGACTGAGCCGTCGGGCGCGGCGACGAGCGTGCGCGTGCCTTTGAGGACGACGACGAGTCGGTGGCGCGAGGCGAACTCGGCGAGGACGCCGACGCGGTCTGCGAGCGCCGCGCGGTCTTGAGCACCGAGCAGACGAAGCATCTCGCCCTCGTGCGGCGTGAGGATGATTGGAGCCGCGCGTGTGCCGCGCAGCTCCGAGGGCCAGGGCGCGAGCGCGTTGAGGCCGTCGGCGTCCACGACGACCGGCGTCGTGCGCCGCTCGACCGTCTCGCGCACGAAGCGGCGCGTGCTCTCCGACTCGCGCGTCAGTCCGCAGCCGATGGCGACGACAGATGCGCGCTCGTTAAGTTTCTTTAACTGAGCCGAAGCCTCGGCGCTGATGCTGCCCGCTTCGGTTTCCGCGAGCGCGGCGGTCATCACTTCGGGCATGAGCCGCGCCGCGACGCTCGAAAGCGCGGACTCTGCGGTGGCGACCGTCACGAGTCCTGCGCCCGCGCACATCGCCGCGTCGGCGCAGAGAACAGCCGCGCCCGTCATCCGGCGCGAGCCGGCGACGACGAGCGCGTGGCCGTGCGTGTTCTTGTAGGAGTCGGGTGTGTAGCGCGTCGCGCGCAAGAAAGCGCGCGCGTCTTCCTCTTCAGTCAGGAAAAGTTTTGAGGGTGCGGCCTCGACGAGCGAGGGCGGCGAGCCGATACCGGCGACGACGAGCTGGCCGCCGAAGTGCGAAGCGGGCGGGATGACGTTCGCGGGCTTCGGCGCGGTGAAGGTGACGGTCAGGTCTGCGCGGACTGCCGGGCCGATTGTGCCGTGAGAGTCTGCGTTGAGGCCCGAAGGGATGTCGAGCGAGAGGAAGAGTGGGCGCTCGCCTCCCGCGCGCTCGCGCGCGGCCCGGAGCAGTTCGAGGTGCGCGACCGCCTTAGCGAAGACGCCTTCGAGCGGGCGCGTCAGGCCAGTGCCGAAGAGCGCGTCCACGATTACGTCGTAGTTGTGGCGCGCGCTCGCAATCTCCTCCCAGGCGGCGATGTCCTGGCACTCGACGAAGCTCAGAGGGGAAGGGTGCTTCCTCGACCCGGCGTCGAAGTCCGCGAGCCGGCGCACGACCTCGAAGTTGGCGCGCGCGTCGCCCTTCGCCTCGTCTGCGCGACCGAAGAGGACTACGTCCACGCGCGCGCCCAACGTCCAGAGCACCCGCGCGAGCGCCGCGCCGTCGCCGCCGTTGTTGCCGCGCCCGCACAAGACCTGCACGGACTTGCGCGCGAGGTCGTGCGAGAAGTGCGAGGCGACGGCGCGCGCCGAGGCGTTGGCCGCGGCCTCCATCAGAAGCAGCGAGGGGACGGCGTAACGCTCGGTCGTCCGCGCGTCAATCTCGCGCATCTCAGCCGCCGTCAAGATCTTTCTCACGCGCGGGATGATAGCACGAAGGATTTTTAGCTGTTAGCTATTAGCCAACGGCTATTAGCTTTAACGCGCTCAGGGGCGGAAGCCTGAAAGTTGTTGCGGGCGGCCGGCGTGAGGAAAGCTAAAAGCCAACTGTTAATAGCTAACAGCAAATAAAAAAGGCCGCCTGCGCCTGACCGCTACGCCTGCCGCCTCGCCGAGCACCCGTCTGTTTGTAATCACTCAGAAATGTTCAATCAAGTTGTTCCTCCAGAAAAATATTTCGCGAGGGCAAAAAAAATAGCGGAAGGCCCCCGGCGGGGTTTCTGGAAAGGAAAAGCCGGGTCGGGATGAAACCCGGCCCGGCTCTTTCAGGAATAGTTTGGCTTCGACTCGCGGCCCGGAGGCTTCGCGTCGGCGTCTACTTCCCGGCTGCGTTGCGGCGGCGGCGTATCCCCGCGGCGACGCCCGTCAGCCCTGTGCCGAGCAGGAGAAGCGTCGCAGGCTCCGGGACAGTCGTTTGGCTCGCGCCCGTGATCCCAGCCGTCAGAAGGGCCGAACGGCCCGACTGGACGAACACGTCGGCGATTGTCAGCGTGAAGGAGCCGCTGGTGCTCCCGTTGCTGAACGTGAAGGTCTGAGTCGGGTTGTTGAAGTGGACGAGCACGCCGCCCTGGTCGATGTTGGGCGAGACGCTGCCCGTGATCTGCGCCGTGTAGGTCGAACCCTGCCCGCCGGCGATGCCTGCCGGCGCGGTGAACGTGACGTTCAGGGTGAACGAGCCGGAGACCGCCTGCGTCGTATCCGTGCTCAGGAAGAAGGAGCCGAGGCTGTTGGCCCCGCTCAGAGAGCCGTTGCCGAGCGCCGTCGTTCCGGTAAAGTTGTTACCGCTGAAGGTCAGTTGCGGGACTCCCGTGACCGACCCGGTCGTCGAGCCGGAGATGGTCACTTCGTCGGCCCGCGCCACGCCTTGTGCGAGTGTCAAGAGGGCGACGGCGAAGATGCTGAGTGCGAGTGGCTTCACCATCGAGAGAATTCGGTTCGTCATGATTTCTGGTTTCCTCCGGTGTTCCTTCCGAGACCTTGTTCGACTGCACTCCCTCTTCTTTCCGAACTCGGACGCAGGAGCGGGGCAATGCTCACTGCTCTGGTGTTTCGAGGCGTGCGGCAAACCCCACTCTGCCGCTCGCATTCTTTAAAAAGACCGTGAAACGAAGGGCTGAAAGTTCCCGACTGGCTGGCGGGGCAAACGCCAAACGGCCCGAAAACTTGAACTCATTAGACTCCAGTAGCAACAGTAAAGGCCGAATCCTGCGACAATTTCAGAAAAGTGGAAGGGAATTTAACGGGTTCCAGAAAAAATGTAAAGCAAAATCTTCGGCGGGCCGGGCCTGAGAGGGTCGCGGTCGTCTTCGGAGAATCGCTCGCGAAACAGCGAAAGGCCGGGG
>JALZHC010000414.1 GCA_030914105.1 Acidobacteriota bacterium | reverse complement strand
GTCTTTGGGGAAGTGCGCCGGCACCCAGTCCATGATGACGCCGAGGCCGCGCCGGTGCAGGTAGTCAATCAGAAAACGGAAGTCATCCGGGTTGCCGTAGCGCGCGGTGGGCGCGTAGTAGTTCGCCACCTGATAGCCCCAGGAGCCGCCGTACGGATGACCTTTGAGCGGCAGGAACTCGACGTGCGTGAAGCCCATCTCAAGGCAGTAGTCGGCGAGCGCGGGCGCGGTCTCGCGGTAAGTGAACGGGCGGTTGCCGTCCTCGACGACGCGACGCCACGAGCCGAGGTGGACTTCGTAGATGTTCAAGGGGCGGCGCAGGTGATCCTGCTTCGCGCGCCGCTCCATCCACTCTTCGTCTGTGAATTGATAAGTCGGCTCGAAGACGATTGAAGAGGTCGCGGGCGGCACTTCGGCGTAGAGCGCGTAAGGGTCGGCCTTGAGGAAGGCGGGCGCGCCGCGCCGGTGAATCTCGTACTTGTAGGCCGCGCCCGTGCCGAGGTCGGGGATGAAGATTTCCCAGACGCCGGAGACGCCGAGCCGGCGCATTTGATGAAGGCGACCGTCCCAGTTGTTGAAGTCGCCGACGACGCTCACGCCCTCGGCCTGCGGTGCCCAGACGGCGAACGAGACGCCGGAGACGCCGCCCAGGTTGCGCACGTGCGCGCCGAGCTTCTCGTAGAGACGCCAGTGGCGGCCCTCGCCGAAGAGGTGCTCGTCGAAGGAGCCGAGCGTCGGCATGAAGGCGTATGAGTCGCGCAGCGTGAAGACGTTGCCGCCGGGATAGTGTACGCGCAGGAGGTAAGGGAAGAGCTGCGTGCGACCTTCGAGCAGAAGCTCGAAGAGGCCCGCGTCGTGCACACGCATCAACTCCCACACGCCCTCGCCCTCGATGAGCGCCTCGACGCGCTCGGCTTCGGGGCGCAGCGCACGTATGACGACGCCGCGCGGGGTCGGGTGCGCGCCGAGCAGGGCATGCGGGTCGGGCGAGCACAGCGCGAGCAAACGCTCGACCTCCGCGCGTGGCGCGGTCGTGCCGCCGCGAGTCCTTGACTGTCCCGGCTTGTTCGACATCTCTGCCTTTCAGCTTTCAAAGGGTCACTGTTGACTCGGTTGCCGCAATGTCGTCCTTCGTCGTCGAAGCGGCCAGCGCGACCGGCGCGAGGCCGAGGGCGAGTGCGAAGTCGCGCGCCTCTTCGGAGAGCCGCATCCCTTCGCGGACGGCCTCGTAGACGATCTCCTGCGCTCGCTCAAGGTTCGCGTCCAGGCCCAGCTCGCGACCGAGCGTGATGAGCGTGCGCGCGGCGCGCGTGTTCTCGTCGGTCGGTCGGGCGACGAAAGTGCGCGCCGCCTCTGTGATCGTCTCCTCGAAGACGCGCGTGGCCGAGGTGCGGTCAATGCGGTAGCCGAAGCGCGTGGCCTCGCGCGCAAGCTCAAGCGCCGCCGCGTAGTCGCCCGCGCCGCTGCGCTGTTCGCGCAGCTCGCGCTCAAGCCTGCGGCTCATCGTCACCTCTGCGGCGAGCCGCAGCTCGTGCGGCGCGTGGAAGCCGATCTCCTGAAGGCGCTCGACCACGCGCCGGTTCTCTTCGTAGAGGTGCTCGTACTCCGTGCGGACGCGCTCCGTGAGCTTACCGAAGACGCTCGCCGAAAGGCTGCCCTGGCCCTGCGGCAGAAGGGCTTCGAGGCCGAACTCTTCGGGGCCGAACTGCTCCTGCGCGACGCGCAGCAGAACGGGCAGCGACGCCGTGCGGAAGTGCGACCAGAGGTTCGCTTCCGATTCGCGGAACTTTTCCGGCCCGGCGAAGGGGCGCAGCGCACAGTAGTAATCAATCTCGCCGAAGTGCATCGCGGCGAGCGCGAACTCGTGCCGACGCCCCGTCGAGAGTTCTTCGAGCGCGAGGCGGCCCGTCTCCAGAGTCACGCGCCCGTGCCGTCGCTTCTGAAAATCGCTCCGGCGGTGTGCGTAGCCCGCCGCCTCGCAGTCGGACGCGCGCGGGTCGCGCTCGATGAGGTCGGAGATTGCGAGGTGGGCAGCGACGCGGCGCGGCGTGACGCGCGACTGCCCCGCCGCGCGCAGGAAGATGTCCGCGCCGTTACCTTTGTCCGAGAGGTTGCTTTTGGCCTCGGCGAGTCTTTCGACGAAGCCGCCGAGCGGCGGGTCGAGACCGGCCTCGCTCGTCAGCTCGGCGGCGCGTGCGGCGTGGCGAAGGGTCTGCAAGGTCTCGATGCCGGAGATGTCGTTGAAGAACCAGCCGCAGCTCGCGTACATCGCGAGCGACATGCGCTGCGCTTCCAGAAGGGTGAGCGCGCGCACCTCTTCGTCGCGGGAGAGCGAGCGCGAGGCGTGGCGGCGGAAGAACTCGGCGCGCGAAGCCGAGCGGTCAACGAGAAGCTCGACGTAAGCGTCGCGCGCGGCCCAGGGGTCTCGGAAAAGTTGACCGCCTGCTTCCTCGAACTGCCCGGCCAGACGGTCGCGCAGGAAGTCGAGCGCCTTGCGCAGCGGCGCGCGCCAGCGCTGGTTCCAGCCTTCGGGCGCGCTCGCGTGGCAGCCGCAATCGCGCGTCCAGCGGCCAAGCCCGTGCGTGCAGCTCCAGGCCGTGCCCTGGCCTTCGGGGTCGGGCCTGAGCCGGACTTCAAACGCGGGCGCGTGCCCTTCGAGGAACTCGCCGTAGTTCGTCACGCGCAAATTCCGACGCGCCGCCTCCTCTTCGAGCGCGTAGGCGATTGAGCGTTCGCCGAAGTGGAAGTGGTGACCGTAACTCTCGCCGTCGGTCGCAACGCCCACGAACTGCGCGCCCGTGTGCTCCGCCGCGCGCGCGCACGCGCCGACCAGCGCCTGGCTCGACGCGAGCAAACTCTCGAAGGCGACGGCGCGCGCGATCGCCCCGTCGTAGAAGAAGACCGCGAGCGAGCGGCCCCCGCCGTCGGAGTGCGGGTAGCTGTAAGGGATCGTCGCGTCAACCGTGCCGCCGGAGACATCCTGCCACGCGTCTTGCGAGCCGAGCGGGCGCACGCCGCCGGCCTGCGTCGGCGAGAGGATGACGTACTTCAAACCCTCTTCGATGAGCGCGTCGAGCGTCGCCTCGTCGCAGGCCGTTTCGGGGAGCCAGAGCGACTCAGGCTCGCGCCGGAAACGCAGGCGGAAGTCCGCGACGCCCCAGCGGATCTGCGTGCGCCGGTCGCGCTCGTTGCAGAGCGGAAGGATGGCGTGATGGAAGCCCTGCGCGATGGCGTTGCCGTGGCCGCGGAGACGGCGCGCGCTCGCGCGGTCGGCCTCAAGGATGCGCGCGTAAGTTTCGGGGAAGCTGCGTTCGAGCCAAGCCAGAAGCGTCGGGCCGAAGTTGAAGCTGAGGTTCGAGTAGTTGTTGACGATGCGCTCGACGCGACCGTACTGGTCGGAGATGCGCGCGAAGGCGTTCGGGCGGTAGCACTCGGCGTGGACGCGCTCGTTCCAGTCGTTGAAGGGGCGCGCGCCCGGCTCAGGGTCTATCAGCTCAGTCCAGGGGTTCTCGCGCGGCGGCTGGTAGAAGTGGCCGTGGACGACCAGCGCAACTGTCATCGAAGGCGGCTCCGTCTCTGCGGTTCGTAAAGGCTGGCTCAAAGCTATCACGATTCGCGCGAGAGTCAAATCACGACCGGCAAAGAAAAAGCGGAGACTGAGCGTCTCCGCTTTTCACGTCGCCGGATGAGTTAACGTTTACTGAGCCGCGTCGCGCTGCATGCTCTTCAGAGTGATGTCGAGCTGGCCCATGTCCGTTGAGAGGCGTGCCTTGATGGGGATGTGTCGGTCGTCGCTCGTAACCCAGATCGACATCTTGCCCTTGCCCTGCTCGATGGGGCGACCGGGGCCGAACAGCTCCACGTCGACGCGCACGACCGCGACCTTGCCGAGCACGCTCTTCATCGCCTTCTTCTCGGCGGAGACGACCGCCGGAACCTGAAAGACGCGGCCCGAATCGCTGACGGCGATGGTGAATGACTGTCCGGGCGTGAGCGGCTGGGTGCGCACGAAGTAGATTGCGGAGACGATGTCCTGGGTCGGCCCTTCGAGCGCGGCGGTGATGACGCGCGGCGCTTGTTCAGAGTTATTCGGGTCGCGCTCGGTGTACTCGACCTTCTTCGCGTCCTGGTCGAAGACCGCCTCGCTCTTGCGCACGCGCTTGCCCTGCTCGTCGAGCTTGTCCGTGCGCAGCGCGTAGAAGGCGTTCGGCTCGACCTGCGAGTCAACGTGGTAGTGGAAGTTGATGCCGAAGAGCTTGTGGAACCAGCCCTTCGATTCCACGTCGGTGCTGAGGAGGAGCGGCGGCGAGGCCGTCGTCGATGAAGGCGTCGCGTTTGAAGATGAGAGCGTCGCGTTTGAAGAGATCGCCGGTGAAGCCGCCGCCGTGTTCGCGTCGCCTGTGGCCGGCGCGCTCGGCGTGGCCGCAGCCGTCGGGCGGTAAGCCTTGAACCTGAGCTCGGCGATGTTGATGCCTCGCAGGAGCAGTTTCGAGAACTCGCCGTCGTAGACGAGCTGCTCCGAAGGCGTGAAGGGCATGGCCGCGTTCGTGTGCGGCTGTGTATGCTCTTTAGG
>JALZHC010000413.1 GCA_030914105.1 Acidobacteriota bacterium | reverse complement strand
GCAGGAGACCATCCAGAAGAAGCACCAGTTCCGCGACGACCTGACCTACAACCGTGGCAACCACGGCTTCAAGTTCGGGGCGGACTTCGTCTGGGAGCCGACTCTGGGCGGCATCTTCGCCTTCTCGTCCGGGCCTTCATACGAATTCATCTTCGACCCCGACCAGATCGCGAACAATCCGGGACAGTTCCCGCAGGGCTTCCGCACGCACCAAGTGCTGCCCGGCCCCATCACCTGCCCGGCCATCGCCGGCACCCCGACCTGCACGGCAAGTGACCTGGCCGGCTTCGGCGTCGTCGACGCGGTCGTCCTCGCCGGCGGCGACCCCTCCTTCAACCTGCGCGCCGGCGCGAAGCAGTTCGCCTGGTACGTGCAGGACGACTGGAAGATTTCGCCGCGCTTCACGCTAAACCTGGGCGTGCGCTACGACGTTGACCTCGGCTTCTTCGACACGGCCCACGCCGCCGAGAACCGCGCCTTCCGCGCGCTCCAGATCATCGGCAGCCCGTTCGCGCGCCACATCCCGCACGATGACAAGAACAACTACAGCCCGCGCATCGGCTTCGCGTGGGACATGCGCGGCAACGCCCGCTCGGTCTTGCGCGGCGGCTACGGCATCTACTTCGACCAGTCGTTCCTGAACGTCCCGCTCTTCGCGGTGCAGCAGGCGAACCCGGAAATCTACGCCTCGTTCCTGAACGACTCGGACAACCTCGCGGGCGACTCGCCGCCGCCCGCCATCCCGCGCCCGCTCACGAACCCGCTGCCCGGCTCGCGCGGTCGCATGCTCGACCAGGACTTCGAGTCGCCGTACTCGCAGCAGTGGAACCTCGGCTTCGCGCAGGAGCTGGGTAAGGACATGGCCCTGGAGTTCGACTACGTCCACATCCTCGGCCTCCACGAGTTCACCTCGCTCGACATCAACCCGCGCGTCGGCCCGTTGCGCAACGCGCAACGCTCGCAGCCGGCGAGCGCCTTCCCGCGCGTCCTCGCCCCGCAATTCGCCGCGCACGCGGCGGAGCTGCTCGCCGCCTTCGGCACGTCCTCGCCGTTCGCGCGCATCACCGTCGCGCAGTCGGTCGGGCGCTCGCGCTACGACGCCTTCACCGTGGCGTTCCGCAAGCGCTACGCCCACAAGTACCAGCTCAACGCCCACTACACGCTCTCGAAGGCGCAGGCCTGGTTCGGCCAGACCGGCGACTTCGGCAACCAGCCGCAGAACGTCTTCAACGAGTGGGACCCGACCGAGAACTTCGGCCCCTCGGACGCCGACGAGCGCCACCGCTTCGTCCTGTCCGGCATCTTCGACCTGAAGTGGGGCCTCCAGGTCGCGCCCATCCTGCAACTGGCCTCGCCCAGGGCCTACAGCATTCTCCCCTCTTGCGGCTGCGACATCAACCGCGACGGAGTCACCGTAGACCGCGACACGCGCGACGGCAACGACCAGCACCACCTGCCGCCGAACACGGTGCGCGGCGACAACTTCAAGCAGTTGAACGTCCGCGTCTCGAAGTTCTTCAACTTCGGCGAGCAGAAGAAGCTCGGCCTCTTCTTCGAGGCCTTCAACGTCTTCAACACTGCCAACTTCGGGCGCGAGTTCCAGAACGTCACGGGCACGCCCGACTTCGGCAAGCCGGTCAACTTCTTCGGGGCCACGGGCTTCTCCGAGCCGCTCGGCATCCCGTTCCAGGCGCAGCTCGGCGTGCGCTTCCAGTTCTAAACTTTCGGCCCATCCTTCCCGCGGGCCGGGGCGCGCACCCGCAAGAACCGCGCGCCCCGGCCCCATTTTTTCCCGCGCGCCGCCGCACTTGAACGCGGCCACCCTCTTCTGCTATAGACGGGCCTCGGACGTTGGGCGATGAGAAAGCATCGGCTCTCAACACGGCTCGCTCTCCTGTCGCTCGCGCTCCTGCTCGCGGCGTCGGCGGCGCGCGCGCAGGGTCAGATCACGCTCGAAGGGCGCGTCATGCTCCCTTCGGGGATGCAGCCCACGCAGTCCGTCCGCGTCACGCTTACGCAGTCGGGCCGCCCCGTCTACGAGACCTTCACAGACCTGAGCGGGCGCTTCAGCTTCACGGGCCTGCGCTCCGGCACCTACCAGCTCACCGCCGAGGGCGACGACCAGACCTTCGAGACGACGAGCGTCACCGTCGACATCGCCGGCGGCCTCGCCCAGACCTTCACGCAGAACATACAGCTCAGGCCCAGGGCGGGCGCGAGCGTCCAGCCCGCTACGACTGTGGCCGCCGAGGAGATTGACCCGGACGTGCCCGAAGCGGCGCGCGAGAAGTACCGGCAGGGCCTGAAGAGCGCCGCCGCGGGCAAGGCCGAGCAGGCCGTCAAGCTCTTGCAGGAGGCGGTCGTCGCCCACGCGCGCTTCTACGCCGCCAACCTCGCGCTCGCCGAGCAGCTCTCGAAGCTCCAGCGCTACGACGAGGCGTTGGCGGCCTACCGCCGCGCCGGCGAACTCAAGCCCGACCGCGCGGAGCCTTACGTCGGCGTCGGCGTCACGCTCGTCAGCCAGAAGCGCTACGACGAAGGGATCAAGATGCTGCGCGGCGTCCTCGAAGTGGACAAGGACTTGCCCGCGCCCTACCTCTCGCTCGGCTACGCCGAGATGATGACGGGCGACTACAAGTCGTCCGAGGAACACCTCCTGCGCGCGCTCGAACTCGCCAGGCCGACCCTCGCGCACGTCTACCTCGCCAACGTCTACGAGCAGACCGGCCAGTTCACGAAGGCCGTCACCCAGCTCGAAGCCTACCTCAAAGAGAACCCCAACTCGCCGCAGACGGAAGCCGTCCGCGCCGCCATCGAGAAGCTGAAGAAGAAGGCGAAGGACAAAAAGCCGTAAATCGTGAATCGTAAATCGTGAATAGTTTGCGCTCGCTGACTTGGGCGGTGAGCGCCCGGCCCGGCGGGTCGGCACCTATTTACGATTTACGATTTACGATTTACGATTTACGATTTACGATTGAGGCATGGAAGACCGCGAGATCAAGGGGCTGGAGCAGGCGCTCGAACAGATTTGGGACGTGGCCCGCCGCTTCGGCCTCGACCCCTACCCCGTGCGCTTCGAGATCGTGCCGGCCACCGTCATGTACGAGATCGGCTCCTACGCGCTGCCCGGTCGCTACTCTCACTGGACGTTCGGCAAGGCCTACCATCGCATGAAGACGATGTACGACTTCGGGCTGTCGAAAATCTACGAGGTCGTCATCAACACCAACCCGGCCTACGGCTTCCTGCTTGAGACCAACAGCCCCGTCCAGAACAAGCTCGTCATGGCCCACGTGCTCGGCCACGTGGACTTCTTCAAGAACAACGTCTACTTCTCGCGCACCAACCGCCGCATGGTCGAGACCGTCTCTACGCACGCGGGCCGCATGAGCGAATACGAGTTCCGCTACGGGCGCAAGACCGTCGAGCGCCTGCTCGACGCCGTGCTTTCCATCGAAGAGCACATCGACCCGAACTTCTTCATCCGCCGCGAAGAGGCCGCGCGCGAAGGCGGCGAGCGCAGGAAGCCTCAGCCGAAAGTCGGGCGCTACGACGACCTCTGGAACATCGGACGCCCGCCCGCAGAGGAGCAAGCGCCCGAAGATGACGAGCAGCCACGCGGCGACCGCCTCCCCGAAAAAGACCTCCTCTACTACATCATGCGCAACTCGCCCTCACTCAAGGACTGGCAGCGCGACGCCATGGCCATGGTTCACGAGGAGATGGAATACTTCGTCCCGCAGATGCAGACGAAGACGCTAAATGAAGGCTGGGCCAGCTACTGGCACTCGCGCATCATGCGCGAGCTTGACCTGTCGGACGAGGAGCACGTGGAGTTCGCGGAGCTGCACGCGGGCGTCGTCTCGCCGCACAAGGGGCAGTTGAACCCTTACTACCTCGGCTACAAGATACTCGAAGACATCGAACGCCGCTGGGACTCGCCCACCGCCGAAGAGCGCGAGAAGTTCGGGCGCAAAGGCGGCGAGGGGCGAGCCAAGCTCTTCGAGGTGCGCGAGATGGAGAACGACGTGTCGCTGCTGCGCAACTACCTCACGGAGGAGTTGTGCGAAGAGCTTGACCTGTTCGTCTACGAGCTGGTGGATGAGGAGGAGTGGACGGTGACGGAGAAGCGCTGGGAGAGGGTGCGCGACCAGCTCGTCGCCAACGTGACCAACTTCGGCTTCCCCTACATCGTCGTCGCCGACGGCGACTACGGCGGCAACCGCGAACTCTACCTCAAGCACCAGTACGAGGGCGCGGAGCTGGACATGAACTACGCCCGCAAGGTGCTCGAACACGTCCACACGCTCTGGGGCCGTCCCGTCCACCTCGAAACGGTCGTTGACGACGAAGCAGTCCGCCTCCACTACAACGGCGAAGAACACGACGAGGACTGAAGAAAAGGATGAAGGAGGAAGGAGGAAGGATGAAGGGGAAGCAGTAGTCAGTAGCCAGTAGTCAGGAGTCAGTAGGGAAGCATTTGTCTTTATGCTGACTACTGTCTACTGGCTACTATTGCCTACTTCATCCTTCCTCCTTTAAATGGTTGGGTTCCACGAACTCATCCAGAGGGTATTGACCGACTGCGTGC
>JALZHC010000048.1 GCA_030914105.1 Acidobacteriota bacterium | reverse complement strand
CCTTGCGCTTGACCGCGCTTCGCCAGAGCCTCGGCCACCGTCGAGACTTCGACCTCGACCGCGGGGTTGTTAAGAACTGGGCCGAGGGCGCGCAGGATTGCCTCCTTGCGCGCCTCGGACTCGACGAGGGCTTCGACGCGCAGAGCGCCTCCTGTCGTCCGCCCTACGCTGACCTGCTCGCCGAGATTCGCCTTGATCTGGTTGAGGAGAAATGCCACCTCGACTTCAAGCTCAGCCGAAGCGACCGCCGTCGCGCGCGTGCCGTTTGAAGCGCCGCGCGCATCGTCCGCGCTCTGAGCCGCGGCGATGCCTTCGCTCTGAACGCCGCCCTCGTCCTTCTTCCCTCGCGTCGCGTCGAGCAGCTCCGGCTCAACCTGATAGACGGCCGGCGGCACCTCTGCCGCGCGCCGACGCTCGAAGCCGCCTTCGACGAAGCGATACTCGACCGTCTCGCCGCCGCGCCGCACGACGAGCGTCATCCTGTACGCATGCAGGTCTGCCTTGTTCAGCCAGAGCGAAGAACTGACGAGGCCGTCCGCGCCGGACGCAGACTCGCGCCCCGCGACCGAAGAATCATGAGCCGTGACGGAAGACTCTTGAGTCTTGACGGAGGACTCGCTGCCCGCACCTGAAGTTTCGCGGTTCGCGACGGAAGACTCGCGTCCCGCGACCGAAGGCTCGCGGCTCAAGACGTAAGCGCCGAGCTTGTCTTCGACCTTCAGTCCCTCGCCGCTCGCGCCGAGCGCGTCGAAGCTTCGGGCCGAAGGCTCTATGCGCCAGACCTCGCCTGCGCCGAGCAGTTCGGCGGGCGTCGCCGCGTCCGCGTCCGAAGGCGGCAAGCCGCGACGGAAGAGCGTTGACGTGCCATCGGACTTCGACAGCTCGCACGCCGCGAGCCGGCTCTGCTCGTCGTAGAGCCGCCGCAGCCTGATGCCGGTCGCGCCGCTCTGCCAGGTCTCGACGCGCCGTCGCGTGACGACGCTGCGCCGTCCTTCCGACCTTGCCTCTTCGACGAAGACCGTGCGGTGCAGCACGACGCCCGGCGCGGCTGCTGACTCTTCCGCCGCGGCGGCCCGGCGCAGAAGCTCCGCGGCAGAGACCGGCGGCGTGTACAGCCTCGTGAAGAGCAGCGCCGCGACGACGAGCACGGCCAGCGCCGCCGTGACCGCGCCGGGACTCAGAACGGAGAACGGCCTCCGGAACAGGCCGAGCACTCTCCGAAGCCAACTCCACGCGGCGGCGACGGCGCTCGGTCTTCCGCCCGCGCGACTGCCCGCGTCCGCTTCGACGCCTTCGGCCTGCGCCGCGGGTTCGGCCGCCATCAGCGGATCGCGGTAGACGACTTGCAGAGTTTGCGCGGAGTCGGCATCCGCTTCGACGCCTTCGGCACGGCTGAGCCGCGCTTCGAGCGTGCGACCGTCGCTCAGTCTCAGGCTCACTGCGCGCGAGCCGTTAGCTTCGGCGGGCCACGCCGCGGGGTCGAGGTAGAGCAGCCTTACGTCCTGCTCGCTGAAGACCTCAACGAAGCTGACTTCTTCGCGCGGGCCGACGTTGAGCTTCTGCTCGCTGAGGACTGAGGCGACCTTCTGCGCGGCAAGCAGTCTGCCGTTCACGGCGACGCAAAGCTCGCGCGGGCGGTGCTCGAACACTTCGCGCGCGCGACGCCTGCAAAGGCGCGACTCCTCGGCGCTCGCGCCATGCGTGCCGCCGCCCGCGCCGTCGTCGCCGCCTCCGCCGCCCGTCATGTTGTCATCGCCGCCTCTCTTGAAGCCGTCGCCGCTGCTTCCTGTCATGTCGTCGCCGCGGCTCATCATGTCGTCGCCGCTCGTCGTGTCGTTGCCGCCGCTCGTTGCTCCGCCGCCGCTGCTTCCTGTCCCGTCGTCGTCGCCGCCTCGGCCCTTGCGGCGCGGCTCGACGCCGAGCGAGTCGGTCGGGTGGCGCTCGGAGAGCGGCGGCAGTCCGTTGAGCGAGTTCACTTCCTCGATGCAGCGCGGGCAGCTCACGAGATGCGCGAGCGTCGCGCAGTCGGGGCGGCGCGTCGCGCGGTCGTCGTAGAGTTCGGCCAGCGCGCGTTCGGTCAGGCATGCGCCGCGGCGCGAGTCGAAGACGCGTCGGCGCAAGTTCGCGAGCAGCTCTTCGTGCGTCTGCACGAAGCCGGTGGCCGGCGGGCAGACGCTGCGCGCCGCGCCGCGACCGATGAAGCGGAGGCGCGAAGGGTCTTCGAGGAACTGCCGCGCCTCGACGCGCGCCGCGCGCAGACGCTCCTCGACCGCCTCGCGCGACGAGCGCAAGAACCGCGCGATCTCGCCGGGGTAGTAGCCGTGCATGAAGCGCAGGATGAGGACGCTGCCGGCCTTCGATGTCTCTTTGCGCAGGCATGCGTAGTGGCAGACCTGTCGCAGGTCGTCCTGCACGCGGACGACATCGCGCGGGTCTGTGGCCGCGCGCAGCGCGAACTCCGCCGAGTCGTATTCGACGACCGCGGGCGCGTCCTCGTGCCGCCGCCGCGCGCGGCGCGTCTGCGAGATCTGGAGGTTGCGCAGCATCCGGTAGAGATAGCCGTCGAGGTTTCCGACGCGGGCCAGGTCGGGCCGCGCGAAGGTGAACTGGACGAAGGCGTCGTGGACGAGGTCTTCGGCACGCGCCACATCGCCGCCGCAGAGCCGCAGCGCCCACGCGCGCAGGTGCCGGTAGCGCGCGAGGAAGACATCCTCGTGCCGCGCCTCGCCGCGCCGAAGCTCCGAAGGCTCTAACATCACTCTCACAAACAAGGACGCCGCGCACGCGCCTCAACCCACGCGCGCGGCCCGAAGATTTTGACGCTCCGCCCGCCGCCGCGTGACCTTTGAAGCCGCGCGGCGTGGGGGTGCGTCTGAAGAGACCGGGCGGACGGAGTCAGTATGACGGAAGAGTCAGCTTCTTTGCCGTCGGAAAAATTTCCGCCGCGGGCGTGGGTTTCGGCTTCCGCGAGCGTCTCTTATAGTAAAAGAAAGCGGAGGGAATAAGAACATGCGCAGGAGAACGCCGGCAATCATTTTCGTCATCTGTGGCGCGCTCATCGCGTCGCCGCTCTGCCGCGCCTCCGCGCTGGCTGCCGCGCCCGCCGCGGAGAGGCCGAGGCCCGGCGGCGACCTCTTCACACTCGGCCACGTGATACTCGACGGGTCGGACGCCGCGAGCGGAACCTCCTTCTTTTCGGGAAGCGAAATCCGCACCGACGAAGGCGCGCGCGCAGACCTCTCGCTCGGCGCGTCGGGCCGCGCGCAGCTGCTGCCGCAGTCCACGCTCCTGCTCGACTTCGGCGAAGGCTTCATGTCGGGCGCGCTCGGCGCGGGCGGCGTGCGCGTCTCGAAGCCGGCGGGCGTGACGGCCACGTTCAAGACGGGCGACGGCTCAGCGCTGGCCGGGCCGGGAGGGGTCGCGGTCTTCACCGTGAGTTACGAAGAGGGACGCACGACCGTCGAGACTCAGACGGGCGAGGTGCGTCTGCGTCTGAAGGAGAGGGAGGTTGTGGTCGCTGCGGGCGAGCGTTTCACCGCGGGGCAGAACGCGCCGAGCGCCTCGAACAATCTGAGCGGCAAGAAGAAGGCGGGCATCCTCCTGGCCCTCGGCGGCGCGCTCGCTTTTCTCATCATCCTCCTCGCCAACAATCACAACGACAACCTGCCCGTCATCACCGTCCCTCCGATATGCATCAGCCCGCCTTGCCAGGCGTCAACTTAGTCGTCGGGTCTGCCTCTTCATCCGCCCCGATATGCATCAGCCCTCTTCGGCGACTCGAACGCCGGGCGCGAAGAGAAGGGCGGCTGCTGCCCTTCTCTTCATCAAGCAGGTCGAAGGTGGAACAACGAGAGACGAAAAGGTCGGACGACGAGAGGCGAACAGGCAGCGAGGGCGATGCCCTTCTCTTCATCGAGAAGGTCGAAGGCCGAGGCGGCGTTTAGCCGCTTAACGATTCTGTTTCCGCGCGCCGCCTTAGGCTTGCTTCCGCGACGGCCTCAGCGCCGGGACGAAAGACGCAGGGGCGCGTCGGGGTTAAGGCGGCAGGGGTCGTCCTTTTCCGCCGCATCCTTGCGCCTCGCCTCGCGCGCCTGCGGCGCGAGCGTCCGCTCGTCAACCCTCACAAGCCCGCACTCGTCTTCGGCCAGACGGCGCTGGAGCAGCTCGACCTCCGAGCGCAGCAGCTCGATCTGCGTGTCGCGCAGAGATGCGGACGGCTGCGGCGCTGTCGTCTGCACGCGCGCCAACTGCTGTTCGAGCCGGTTGATGCTCAGCTCGACCGAGTTGAGCCGCTGCTCGACGACGCTGATGCGCCGTTCGAGGTTGAAAGTATCCTGCGCGCCCGGCGACGCCTCAGCGCCGGCGACGCGCGCCGAAGACCTCGCCCCGTAAGCCGCCACCCCCGCGAGCGCGAAGGCCGCGAGCCAGACGGAAGAAGCGCCGCGCCGTGTCTTCAAATTCATGAGTACCTCCTGACTGGGTCAAAGCGACGGGGGAAGAACAAGGGCCTGCCCGACATCGTGCCCCCGTTTGAGTCGAAGCGACAAGCGGCGACGACGAGAGGCACGCCCCCGCCCCGTAGCTCTGAGGCGCGCGCCTTCGTCAGGTCTCCGGCGGGACGCCCAGCTCCGAAGTCGTGTGGATGCCCGCGGCCATTTCGGGGAGGACGCCGATCCTCACGTAGATGGGGCGCACGTCGCGCCTGAGCGCCGGCAGCGAGAACGCGAACCAGAGCGCGCCCGCGATGCAGCCCAGCCCGCCGAAGAGGAGCGTGTGCGGCGCGCCGATGCGCTCGGCGACGCTTCCTGCCAGCAGGCTGCCGAAGGGGGCCGTGCCCATGAAGGCCATCGTGTAGAAGCTCATCACGCGCCCGCGCTTGTCCTCCTCGACGATGGTTTGCAGCACCGTGTTGCTCGCCGCCATCTGCACCATAAAGCCGAGGCCGGTGACGACCATCAGCGCCAGCGACAGCCAGAGCACGCGCGAGAAGGAAAACGCGATCAGTCCCGCGCCGAACGCAGCGGCGGTCACGGGGATGAGCGTGCCGAGGCCGAGCACGGACTTGCGCGCGGCCAGAAACATCGCCCCGACAAGTGCGCCGACGCCCGACGCCGCCATCAAAAGGCCGAGCGTGTTCGGCCCGCCGTGCAAAACCTCGTCTGCAAAGACCGGCATCAAGACCGTGTAAGGCATCCCGACCAGGCTCACGAGCGCGAGGAGCATGAGTACCTTGCGAATCGGCGCGAAGCGCGCGGCGTAAGTGAAGCCTTCGCGCAACTGCCGCAGCATGTTCGCCTCTCTGACCGGCTCGGTCATCCGCGGCGTGACACGCATGGCGAGAAGCGAGGCGACGACGGCGACGTAGCTGACCGCATCAATCAGGAAGCACCAGCCCTCGCCGACCGCCGCGATGACGATGCCGCCGAGCGAGGGGCCGAGCAGACGCGTGGCGTTGACCATCGAGGAGTTCAAGGCGATAGCGTTCGGCAGGTCTTCCCTGCGCTCGACCATCTCGACGACGAAGGCCTGGCGCGCCGGCATGTCGAAGGCGTTGATGAGTCCCTGAAGGACGCTCAGCCAGATAACGTGGCGGATTTGGATGACGCCCGTGAGTGCGAGCAGGGCGAGCGCGAGCGACTGGACGAGCGAGAGCACCTGAGTCGCGACGAGCAGGCGGTGGCGGTTCCAGCGGTCAACGAGCACGCCCGCGAAGGGCGCGAGGATGAAGGAAGGTATCTGCCCCGCGAAGCCGACCACGCCGAGCAGAAGCGCCGAGCCGGTCAAGCGGTAGACGAGCCAGCTCGTCGCAATCCGCGTCATCCAGGTGCCGACGAGCGAGACGCTCTGGCCGCTGAAGAAGAGCCGGTAGTTCTTGTGGCCTAAAGCGCGCAGCATGAAGGCGACGCCGGACGCGCCCCGCGCGTCGCCGCCGCCAACGCTTCCCCTCCTTGAACTCATCCGTCCGAACCGTCGTTTCTCTCGAAGATAAACCGCCGCCTGCCTGAAACCTTAGCCTTCAAGATTGCCGGAGGCGTTACGCAAAACTTGTCTAAAGTTGTCCGCGGGGGCTTGAAGAAGGGTTTTCAAAGAGAGCCTGAGAAGACGTCGGCGAACATCGGCGCGCGCGGCGTCGTTATGGCCTGTAAGGTCTCTCAGGCTTTCCAGGAGGTCAGCAAAGGATGTACTGCTCAACTTGCGGCGCGGCCCTGGCACAGGGCCTGAGCTACTGTAACCGCTGCGGGGCGAGGGCGGGCGCGGACGCGCGCGAGTCCGCCGACAGGCCGCGCCCGGAAACTCTCGTGATGGCGATGGTCACGGTCTTCGTCTTCGGCCTCGCGGCCTTCACCGGCCTGCTGGCCGTGATGAAACACTTCGGCATCAACGACGGACTAACCAACGGCTTCACGATGATGGTCTTCCTGCTGATGGTCGCCATTGAGGCCGTCTTCATCTGGATGCTGTTGAGCGGGAGGCGTGCCGCCGAAGGGAAGCACGAGGCCGCGCCGAAGGAGCAGACGACGCAGGAGCTTGAAGGAGCGAACGCACGCGCTCTCTCGGACGCGCCGCCGAGCGTCACAGAGCACGCCACGCGCACGTTCGAGCCGGCTTACAGAGAGCGCGGGTTGAAGTAACGGGTTACTCTTATCAAACGTCTTCACTCGCCGCCTTTCGTCGTCGTCACCGATTGCCGCAGTCAACGTAGACCTCAGCCGCCGCCGCAGACCTCAGCCGTCGGCCCGGCTATTGACTCCGCCGCCGCGCCGTCTTATCTTTCCCGCGCACTTCCGGCTGGCCCCACTCCGAAGGCGACGCCCGCGCGCCGAATCAGACGGCGCGGCGGCCAGGCGAGGGTGCTCTACAAATATGCACCCTGCTGGCACACTCGGCTTCGGCGTCGCGGACATCTTCTGGCCGTGGCTCTTCCCTTCCACCTACCTGATTCACATCGCCGAAGAATACTGGGGCGGCGAAGGCTACTCGGCCCACATGGCGCGGACGAAGGGCGTGCGCCTCACGCCGCTGCGCTTCTTCTTCCTGACCGGCCTGGGCGGGCTGATTATGACCGTTGGAATCGTCCTCGCCGAGCGGCTCAACTTCCCGCAGCTCATCCTCGTCATCTTCGGGACGGTCGTCTTAGTCAACGGACTCTCGCACACCGTCACCGGCCTCCTGACGGCCAGGTACAATCCCGGCCTCTTCACAGCGATACTGCTCTGGATACCGCTCGGCGCAGTCACGCTCGCGCGCCTGAACGGGGGCATGAGCGCGGGCCGGTACTTCACGGGAATAGCGCTGGGGGTCGGGATTCAACTGGCCGTGTCGCTCCTGGCGAAGAGCGGCGGAAGCATCGGGAAAGGATGAAGGCGGAAGGCGGAAGGATGAAGGAAAAGCAGTAGCCAGTAGCCAGTAGTCAGTAGTCAGCATAAAGGCAGATGCTTTCCTACTGGCTCCTGGCTACTACTTCATCCTTCCGCCTTCCGCCTTCATCCTTATTTTAAGCGCCGGCCATGAGCGTCTCACGAATCTTGTTGGTGAGTGCTTCGGTCGTGAAGGGCTTTTCGATGAGTGCGGTGCCGCGGTCGAGGACGCCGTGGTGCAGTATCGCGTCGTCGGTGTAGCCCGACATGAAGAGCACGCGCATCTGCGGCTGCGCCGGAGCGAGGCGGTCGGCCAGCTCGCGCCCGCCCATGTGCGGCATCACCACGTCGGTCAGGAGCAGTTGGATCGGCTCGTCGCTCGCCTCCGAAAGGCGCAGCGCCTCCCTTCCGTCTCTGGCCGAGACAATCTTGTAGCCGTTCTCCTTAAGAATCTCTCTCTGGTCAGCTCGCGCACGCCCTCTTCGTCTTCGACGAGCAGGACGGTCTCCGTCCCGCGCCGCAGCTCCGGAGACGTGCGCGCGGCGCGCGGCTCGGCCACGGCATCCACGCGCGGCAGGTAAATCTTAAACGTCGTGCCGCGCCCCAGCTCCGAGTAGACCCAGACGCTCCCGCCCAACTGCCGGACGATGCCGTAGACGGTCGAGAGTCCGCGGCCCGTTCCCTTGCCGCTCCCCTTCGTCGTGAAGAAAGGCTCGAAGATGCGCGCCTGCGTGGACGCGTCCATCCCCGTGCCCGTGTCCGTGACGGCGAGCATCACGTAAGGGCCGGCCTTGACGGACTTGTGCGCGCGCGCGGCCTGCGCCGAGGCGGCGAAGAGTGCGAGGGCGAAGACGGCGAAGACACTGCTGCTGTCGAAACGTCTGCGCACGGCGAGCGCCTTTCTGTTGAAGTGTGTGACGAGAGGCTTCCGGGCCGGCTGTTCATGTTCCCGGCGTTGAGCGGTCGCTGGGGCGGACAGGCCTTCGGCCCGCGCGGCGCGACGCCGAAGGCCGCAGCCGCTTCACGCGCAACTGACATGCCGCCTGTCGCGTGAGGCAGACGGCGCGGGCCGGAAGCGCCGCCCGGAGTTGACTTTAATTTGGGATGTTCACGCTCGCCGAGTCGCGCCGCCTCAACTCCGGCGCGCGCGCCGCCCGGCGTGTTGATGTACCGATGCTCCACATGCGGACGGGAGGAACGCCGCGGCCTCAACTCATCCGGCAACCCTCAAGGCGGGCGGGTTGATTTGGATGCGATACTTCTTAATCTTTGAATGAAGCGTCGTCAGCTTAACCCCAAGGAGGTGTGCCGCCCTCGTCTGCTGGCCGCCGGTTAACTTCAGCGCGCTCTCGATGAGGCCCTTCTCGAACCGCCGCACCTCTTCGGAGAGTCGCACGGGCTGTTGCAGACTGCGCGACTGAAACTCTTCCATCCGGGCGACGAGGCTCAAAAGGTCTTGGGCCAGGATTCTCAGGCTCTCGACCTGCATGCGCAGGGCCAGAGCGTTCTGCTCTTCGGGCGCGAACTGGCTTTGCAGTCGCATTCCTTGATTGTCGGCTGCGGGGTTGCTGCTGCTCATACCGTCTCCCTTGTCAACTCTGCCTGAGACGCGCTTTCCCGGTCGGCGATGCGCGGCGCAGGCGCACGGGCCTCAACGATTGCGGAGCGCTCTGATCTGCTCGCCGCACTTCGACTCGACGAGGCGCGTATTCTTCTCGCTCTGTTCGTCGTCGCCCCCGTCGTTCGGCAGGAGCCAGTTTTTGTCCGGGCCGGAGATGAGGTGGCCGATCTCGTGCAGGAGCATCAGCACGCGCGCCTCCCTCGTGTCGGGCTGGAAGCCGCCGATGTTTCGGACGGGCGGCTCGTTCGAGAAACTCCGGCGCGAGCTGAAAGGGCCGTCGATGTTGACGACGGCCTTGTCGAAGAGGCGATAGCTGAAGCCGTGCGAAGAGTCGATGAAGTCCGTGGTGTGGCCGTACATCCTGATGCCGACGCCAGGCGCGAGCCGCGTCCTGTGCAACTGCGCGGCCAGCCGCGTGAGCACGGTCAGGGCCGCGTCAGGCCCGCCGAAGAAGCGGCTGCACCCGTTCTCTTCCGAGAGGATGCTTGAGGCGTCGAGGTAGGCGCTGTTAACGAGTTCGTCGCGGCTGGGCCGCGGCTTTGCCGGCGGCGCATTCTGCTCGGACGCGGGCCGTGCCGAGCCGGAGCGCGCCGGGCCGCCCGAACGCGGGCCGCGTTCGTGACGCCCGGACGACGCCGCCGCGAACGCGTCGGAGAGCAGCAAAATCTCGGTGAACAAAAATACGAGGCGCAAGATTTTCAGAGGACGCATGACCAACCTCCAGGGCTTGAAATCAACCCTCACGTCCGGCCCCACGGGCCGTCGTCAAAGGTCTTCGCGCTCGGCGGTGGGCGGCCTCCTCGTGCGGGCGTCAGTGTCGCCGAAGGCCGCGCGCGCCTCAATGCACGCGCGGTGAAATCTGTGTGAAACTCAGGTGACAGAAAACCGTATATCGCTTTGCACACGCGCAACACTTCGTCGTCTGTAAAAGCTGTAAAAATTTTCCGCCAGAATCAGGGGTCTCCAAGATGACAACGCCGCGTCCGACGCTCCGTAAGGTCAGGTTCGGGGTTTTTGAATTCGACTTCCCCGCGGGCGAGCTTCTGAAGTCGGGGCGCAGGGTCAAGTTGCAAGGACAGCCGATTCAGATTCTCTCCGTGCTGCTTGAGCGGCGCGGCGAGCTGGTGACGCGCGAGGAGCTGCAACGTAGGCTCTGGCCGGCCGACACTTTCGTGGATTTCGAGCACAGCCTGAACGCCGCCGTCAAAAGGCTGCGGCAGGCGCTCGGCGACTCGCCCGACGAGCCGCGCTTCATCGAGACCCTGGCGCGCAGGGGCTACCGCTTCATCGCGCACGTCGAGGCGGAAGGCGACGCGCGCGACGACTCGCCGCCCTCGCCGCGCGCGATCCGCTCGCTCGCCGTCCTGCCCTTTGAGAACGACGGCGGCGACCCCGAAACCGAGTACGTGAGCGACGGGTTGACCGAGTGTCTCATCAACAACCTCTCGCGGCTCGACGGCGTGCGCGTCATCGCGCGCTCGACGGCCTTCCGCTACAAGTCGAAAGTGATAGACCCGCGCGAGGTCGGTCGCGCGCTCGGCGTCGAGGCGCTCATCGTGGGCCGCGTCAGTCAGCGCGGCGACTCGCTCTTCATCAACGCGGAGCTGGTTGACGCGTTGGACGGCTGGCAGTTGTGGGGCAAGCAGTACAGCCGCCGCATCTCGGACATGCTGGACGCGCAGTGCGAGATTTCCAGGCAGATAACCGAGCGGCTGCGTTTGCGTCTGACGGGCGAGGACGAGGCGCGTCTCTCGAAGTGCTACACGAAGAGCTGCGAGGCTTACCGAGACTACCTGCAGGGGCGCTACCACTGGAACAAGATGACCGCCGACTCTTTGCACAAGAGCATCCGCTACTTCGAGCAGGCCATCGAGAAGGACTCTGCTTACGCGCTCGCCTACGCCGGACTCGCCGACGCCTATAGCCTCAGCGGCTTCTACGGCCTGCTTCGGCCGCGCGCGGCGAGAGGGAAGGCAAAGGCCGCGGCGATGCGCGCCGTCGAGCTTGACGACGAGCTCGCGGAGGCGCACGCCTCTCTGGCCGGCGTGAAGAAGAATTATGACTGGGACTGGCCCGCAGCCGAACGCGAGTACCGGCGCGCTTTGGAGTTGAACCCACGTTACGCGACCGCGCACCGCGTCTACGCAGACTACCTTCTGGCCGTGGGCCGGCCCGAAGAGGCGATGCGCGAGATCGAGTTAGCGCAGGATCAAGACCCGCTCTCTCTGGTCATCTGCGTCGAGGTGGCCTGGAACTCTTACATGGCGCGCGAGTACGAGCGCGCCGTCGAACAGTCGCTGCGCACGCTTGAGATGGAACCGGCGTTTCACCCGGCGCACTACTCTCTCGGCCTCGCATACGAGCAGCAGTCGCGCTACGACGAAGCGGTCGCGGCCTTCGAGCAGGCGCTCGAAGGATCGGGCGGAAACCCCGCCGCGCTCTCAGCCCTCGGCCACGTCCGTGCGCTGATGGGGCGCGAGCAGGAGGCGCGCGAGGCTCTGTTTAAATTGGAAGAGATGTCGCGCCGCGCCTACGTCTCGCCCTTCTGGCCGGCCATCGTCTGTGTGGGCCTGGACGAGACGGACACGGCGCTCGAATGGCTTGAGAGGGCTTACGCGGAGCGCGACGTGTGGCTGGTCTGGCTCAAGGTTGACCCGCGTCTCGACCCTCTGCGCTCGGACGCGCGCTTCAGGAATCTTCTGTGGCGCGTCTTCCTCGACGCGGACGCGGGCGTGCTCTCCGCGCAGACGCCGAC
>JALZHC010000412.1 GCA_030914105.1 Acidobacteriota bacterium | reverse complement strand
CCAGGGGCCTGCGCCCGCGCCGGCGACCTGCGCGCCGCCGAAGGCGACGAGGCCCGGCAGGCGGAAGAGCGTGCGCCGTGCGCTCCGGCCCGCGACGCGCACGACGTAGCAGCGCCGCCCGCCGTTGGCGAAGAAGGAGGCGACCGCCGAGGGCGTGTGGGCGTAGACGTTCGCGCCGCCGCGCTCGCGCGCAACCGCCAGGTCTCCGCCGAAGATGGCGCGATAGGAGTCGAGGTCTTCGACGGCGACGGGCCAGTCAAGGGGGCCGCGCTCGGCGAAGCCGACGAAGGCGGCCACGTCGAGCGGAGGCAGGCCCAGCCCGCGCTGTGGCGGGTTGGGGAGGAAGTAGACTCCCGGCAGGCGTATGTTCGACGCTCGCAACATGACGGACGAAGGTTAGAAGTGTCCGCGCGCCGCGCCCGGATGGAAGGGCACGCGGCGCGGACGGCTACGGGGGCCTCGGCGGGCGGCGGAAAAGACTGAGGCGGGCGCGGTGCGGCTCGGCTCTCTCTCGCCCTCGCGCTACTCGATGTCGATCCTCTCGCAGGCGAGCACAAGCTCTTCCATCGCCACGTCGGTTCCGCCCTTGGCGTTCAGGGTCGGCCCCGTGTACTTGATGGGGCGCGCGTTGGCGAGCTTCCAGGTCAGCACGGGGCCGCTGTGGTCTTCGGCCATCAGCTCGATGATGACGGTGGCGAAGACGTTCGACTGCACGCCGTCGCGCACGTCCTTGATCCAGGCGAAGAAGTCAGTGGCCCCGACGAGGCCGCGCTTCAGGGTCACGTCCGTGACCTTGTAGACGCCGTTGATCTTGCGCACGTGGTTTTCGGGGTCGTTGCCGTTGCGGTACTCGGCGACCGTCGACTCCATGCCGAGGCCGCTCACCTCCTGGAATCCGGCGCGCACCGCGCCCGCGTCGCCGAAGCGGTCGGCGGTCACGCGGAAGTTAAATCCGCCGTAAGGGTTGTCGCGGAAGGTTGCCATCTCGTTCACTCCCTTCTCTCAAAGACTTGGGTTCGCACCCGACCTACAACTCGCGGGGCGCGGCCTACACCTTGCGATCCGCCGTCCACTGACCGATGCGGAAGATGACGAACTCGGCGGGCTTGACGACGGCGACGCCGACCATGCAGATGAGCCGCCCGTTGTCGAGGTCGTTCTGCGTCATCGTCGAGCGGTCGCAGCGGACGAAGAAGGCCTGCTCCGGCTTCTCGCCGAGGAGCGCGCCCGAACGCCACTCGTTGTAGAGGAAGTCCTCGACCGTGCGGCGGACGTTGGCCCAGAGCGCGTCGCCGTTATTTTCGAAGACGGCCCACTGCGTCCCCTTGTCCACGGAGTGTTCGAGGTAGGCGAAGTAGCGGCGCACGGAGATGTACTTCCACTCCGGGTCGGAGCTGATGGTGCGCGCGCCCCACAGACGGAAGCCGCGCCCCTCGAAGAAGCGGAAGCAGTTGATGCCTTCCGGGTTGAGAACGTCCTGCTGCGCCTTGTTCAGGAGCTGCTCGAAGCCGATTGAGCCGCGGACGACTTCGTTGGCGGGAGCCTTGAAGACGCCGTGCTCCACGTCGTTGCGCGCGTAGATGCCGGCGACGAAGCCCGACGGCGGAAGCTCGATCTCGCGCCGCCCGTCCGGGTCGTTCGGATCAAGTATCGTCACCCAGGGGTAGTAGAGCGCCGCGTACTTCGAGTCGAACTTGCCGCGGAAGTTCCTGACCTCGGAGAGCGCGAAGGCGTCGGGCGAGTCGAGGACGGCGACGCGGTAGCGCATCTTCTCGACGTGCGTCAGGAGGTGCTGCGCGATCTGCGTGGCGCGGCGGTCGTTGTCGTCCTCGGAGAGTCCCTCGGACTGGTAGGAGGAGCCGGGCGCGGCGATGATCGAGATTTCGTCAATGCCCTCGAAGGTGTAGAGGCCGGTCATGACCTCGCCGGTGTCGCTCCCCTTGTAGGTGTTGGCCGTCGGCACCCGCCCGTCGCTGCCGCCGGCGAGCGTGATGATGGTCGTCAGGTCGGCGGGAGTGGGGCGCGTGTCGTCGGGGCTGGCCATCGCCAGCTCGTCGTCGGAGGCGAGCTGGCGGCGCACCACGTCAACTACGTCGCCGACGAGCGCGTCGAGCAGCGCCGAGCCGGTGTCTATCGAGCCGGCACGGATGGCGAAGGGGACGTGGAGGAAGCGCGTGCGCGAATCGGGGTCGTCCATGAAGTAGGAGGAGAGCGAGTTGCGGCTCAAGGGGTGGAGCGGGAACTCGCCGATCAGCTCGTCGTTCGAGAAGCGGCCCGGCTTGCGCACGCTCACGGTCGCCGTGACGAGGTGGACGCTGTAGCCGGCGCGCGGCGAGAAGCGCGAGAGGCCGAACGCCGTGACGCTCGCGTTGTCTAAGGTGACCGTGCCGTCGTCCGTCTTCGCCACATCGTAGAAGCCGTTCGCCACGGGGCTTGAGGTGGGGAAGGCCGGCGGCGAGCCGGTCGCGACCTGCTTGACGTAGACGAGGTCGTAGTTCGTCAGGCCGGAGACGACCGTGTTGCCGTCCACATCTGACGTGAGCACGTTTGGGCCGACCTTGAGCGTGATGGTGATGCGCATGTTACCGCCGCTGCCGGGGAAGCGCGCGAACAGGAGCGGCGGCGAGCCGGCGAGGAAAGCCTTGCCGATGTCCGGGTCGGGCGAGTCGGAGTCGGTGTCCGGCTCGTAGATGCGCGTCACGTAGAGCTTCGTGCCCCCGTTGTCGAAGAAGGCCCGGACGGCGTGGGCCATGAAGTTGATCTGCTCCTCCGTGTCCGTCGTCGTCCCCTGCGTGTGGCGGAAGACGAGCGGGTCGATGCCGCCGTAGATGCGTTCAAAGTCTGCGAAGCTGGTGAGCAGTTCCGGCTCGTCGCCCACAGGCCCGTAGCGCACGGGGCCGACGAAGCCGGTCACGGTCGTCGAGACGCCCTCGATGGACTTGGCGCGGTAGCTGACCTCCTCGACGTAGACGCCTGGCGCAAGATACTCTGGCATGTGAAGACCTCTCTTTCGATGTTAGGGTGAAACGACCGGCGCGGGGACGAGCAGGACGCACGAGTCCGACGCCCCCGCGGTGCGTACCACCAGCTCTTTTCCAAATCCGATTTCCGCCGCGAGCGACGGCGCGGCAGGCCCCGAAACGTCGGCCACAACTTCCGCCGCCGACTGGCTCAAGAGCGACGAGAGCAAAGGCGCGTAGCGCTGCACGCTCCGCTCCGGCGCGACATCGGTCACGCCGTCTCTCTGGCCCGCGAAGATCTCTGCCCGCCCGCGCTCGTCCACGGAGACAAACTCCTGCCGCTGCGGCTGGTAGAAAAAATTGAGCGTCACGGGCCAGCTCAGCTCGGCGATGGTCTTGCGGCCCGAAGTGTTCGGCGAGGTGACGACGACGCCCGCGGGCGGGCGCAAAGGGTTGGGCGCGGGCAGGAGCAGCGCGAACTCGCCGCGCCAGTCCGCTATCCCGACGTAGACGGTCGGCGGGCTGGTCAGCTCGTACTGCGCTTCGACGCGCGCAAACGATGCGGGCCTGAGCGATCCGTCGGCGAGTTGCCGCGTGCTGTCTCTCAGCCCGCCGCGAATGACCGTCAGGCCGGGGACGCTCCCGCGGCCCGGCGCGGAGAAGAGGTAGGTGGTCACGACCTTCGTGCGCGGCAGCGTCAGGAGCATCGCGAACGGCAGGTAACGACCGCGCGCGTCCTCGAAGCCGACGACGAACTCGCGGCCCGCGGGCGAGGCCGGCGGGCTGGCCGTCGCCGCCTTGTCCGAGCCGAACTCGAAGTCATGCAGGCCCGCCAGACCTTGCAGCGAGTAGAAGCCGGAGTTCGTCAGCGCGGCCTTCGACTCGCGCGCGGGGCGGGCCGAAGGCAGGGCCGTGACCCGCAGCCCGTCGGAGACCTGCGAGCGCGTCGCGATGTCGACGCAGCGCAGGCCCAGCGGTGCCGTCCGCACGACCGTCTCAAGTGGGTAGAAGACTCTCATCAAGACTCTCTTCGGCCCGCGCCCCCTAAAGAACCAGCGCGCCTCTTCGCTTGCCTGGCTCTCTCTCTCTCTCTCTGCCTGCCCGCGCCCTAGCGCCACGCCCCGTATTCGAGGCGGCGCTGCATGACCGGCCCGCCCTCTGCGACCTCCTGCATGGACTCGATCTTCACGACGCGCGCGACGTACGGGACTGAGAGCTGGTACTCGGTTCCAAGGTCGTCCCAGATGCGCATCAGCTCCTCGTTCGAGAGCTCGCCGGGGACGACCTCGACCGTCTCGTCGTCGCGGAAGACGCCGGCCCGCACGCCGTTGAGCAGAGAGGCCGGCAGCACCGGCGTGTCTTCGAGCACGCGCATCGCCCAGCCGAGGACGGCGTGTTGCAGCGAAGCCTTCGGCCCCCAGACCGTGAGGAAGAAGTGGAGGTCGAGCGGCAGCATCTGCCGCCTGAGCCGCCCGTCGGCGAGCTTCGTCAGAGGCGAGCGTTGCGTCTGGTTGAGGTGAACGCGGTAGAGGAAGAGACTCACGCCCTGCGCCATGTGATCCTTGAAGTCCGCCGTGCCGTAGACCTCAAACTGGAGGTTGAGCATCGGCTCGACGAGGTCGGGCCGGTAGGAC
>JALZHC010000411.1 GCA_030914105.1 Acidobacteriota bacterium | reverse complement strand
CGCATGGACGTGCTGCTCGCGCGCGAGCTGCCCGGCGCGCTGCTCGACGCGGAGCAGCTCCGCCGCGTCTTCGTCAACCTCATCGATAATGCCATCGAGGCGCTCGCCGAAGCCGAGGGCGAACGCCGCATTACCATCGCAACGGGGTACGACCCCGCGCGCGGCCTGCTCATCGCCGAGGTCGCCGACACCGGCCACGGCATCGACCGCGCCGACCTGGCGCGCCTCTTCCAGCCCTACTTCTCCACGCGCGGGCGCGGCACGGGCCTCGGCCTCGCCATCGTCCAGCGCATCATGGCCGAGCACGGCGGGCGCATCCGCGCCGAGTCGAACCGCCCGCGCGGCGCGCGCATGATCATCGAGCTGCCGGTGGCGGACGACGCAAAAGCTGATGTCAGATGCTAGATGCTGGATGCTAGACCGAGCCTTTAACTAACATCTAACATCTGGCATCCGGCATCTGGATTTATGTCTGACTCCGTTCTCATCGTTGACGACGAGCGCGGCATACGCGAGACGCTGCGCGCCGTTTTGGAAGATGAGGGCTTCGAGACCGAGGCCGTCGCTTCGGGCGAGGAGTGTCTGCGCGTGGTCGAGCGGCGTGCGTTCGGGTGCGTGCTGCTCGACGTGTGGCTGCCGGGCGTTGACGGGCTGGAGACGCTCGCGAGGATGAGGGAGCGCGGCTGCGACGCGGCGGTCGTGATGATTTCGGGCCACGGCAACATCGAGACCGCCGTGCGCGCAACCAAGCTCGGCGCGTTCGACTTCATCGAGAAGCCGCTCTCCATCGAGAAGACCGTCCTCACAGTCCGCAACGCGCTTCGCCAGCGCGGGCTGGAGCGCGTGAACGCCGCCTTGAGCGAGGACGCACGCGACGAGTGGGTGATGATCGGCGAGTCGGTGGCGATGCGCGCACTCCGCAAGCAGATCGAACTGGTCGCGCCTACGGACGGGCGCGTGCTCATCTACGGCGAGTCGGGCACGGGCAAGGAGCTGGTCGCACGCGCCATCCACGCGCGCTCTCTGCGCGCCGCCGCGCCCTTCGTCGAGCTGAACTGCTCTGCCGTGCCCGAAGAGCTGATCGAGTCGGAGCTGTTCGGACACGTCCGCGGCGCATTCACCGGCGCGACCCATCCGAAGCGCGGCAAGTTCGAGCAGGCCGACGGCGCGACACTCTTCCTCGACGAGGTCGGCGACATGAGCGCGCGGATGCAGGCGAAGGTCTTGCGCGTGCTCGAAGAGCAGCGGTTCGAGCCGGTCGGCTCGACGACGCCGATGCGCGTCGACGTGAGAGTCATCGCCGCGACGAACAAGCGGCTCGAAGTCGAGATCGAGCGGGGCAACTTCCGCTCAGACCTCCTCTTCCGCCTCAACGTCATCCCGTTCGAGGTTCCCCCTTTGCGCGAGCGCGCCGAAGATGTCCCGCTCCTCGTCGAGCACTTCAACCGCCGCTTCTCGCTCGCCTACAAGAAGAGGCCGAAGGGCTTCGACCCGGAGGCCATCGAAGCCCTCCGGAGTTACTCCTGGCCGGGCAACGTGCGCGAGCTTCGGAACACAATCGAGCGCGTCGTCATCATGCACACGGGCGCGCGCGTCGCGGCGGGAGACCTCCCCGCGCTCGGCGGCGAAGAGCCGCCCGCCGCCTCGCCGCGCTTCTCCTCCTTCCGCGACGCCAGCGAAGCACACCAGCGCGACTTCATCCGCGCCAAGCTCGCAGAGGCCGAGGGCAACGTCTCGCGCGCCGCCGAACTGATGGGCATGGACAGAAGCCACCTCTACCGGCGCATGAAGGCCCTCGGCATCAACGTCCGAGAGGAGCGCGCCGGCGCGTCCTGAATCAGTGGCATGATTAAAGGAGCACGCCGGGCGTCCTTGCCGCAACGCCGCCGTGCTCCTTCCGTTCGTTGATTAGGTCGCCGGCACTTGGCCCATGCCGACGCCTCCCGCTCCGACGCTCACTTCACCTGTGAAGCCTTCGCGAGGTTGATGATCTGGAGAATCTTGTCCGTGTCTATCGTGAACCCGAAGTTGGTGCGGACGTGCGACTCCTTTATCAGCTCGGTCGCGTTGGCGTAGGTGACCGAGAAGGGAAGGGAGATGCCCGCCAGGAGCGGCAGCTCCAGTTTGAACTGTGCGACGGCGATGTCGGCCTTCCTGTCCTTGAAGAAGCGGTTCTCCAACATCCTCTGGAAGCGCCCCGTAAAGGCGAAGGTGACGCGGCTCTCGTCGCCGCCCTGCAAGAGGAAGGGGCTGCGGCCCAGAACGCCCTCCAGTGAGAGTGCGCCGGCGAAGTCGCGCAGGCGCTGCTGGTGGAGCGTCGGGTCGGGCCGGTGGTAGATGGAGAAGCCCGCGTTGGCGACGATGTTCAGCCCCTCGCGCGACTTCTTCTGGTAGAGCAGCTTGAAGGTCGAATAGTCAGACCCCGTCTCCTGCCGCTTGTTCGTGTAAGCGAAAGTGAACTCCGGCTTGAAGCTCAGCTTGTCGAGTTCGGCCTCGAAGGCCGTGACGGCGTTCTCGCGCGCCTGTAGCGCCGAGGCGAGCTGCTGCGGGAAGGTGCCGCGCAGGCGCGCGCGCGTGGCGTCGGAGAGCTTGAACGCGCCCGACCTGATCTGGTCGAAGATGGCCGTCCTCACGCGGCACAGGATGATCTCGGAGATTTTGTTGACCTTCACCTCCGGGTCGGTGATCGAGGTGTCGTCGAGCACGTCCTTGATGCTCTTCTGGAAATCCGGCGCGGTGAACTGCCCTGTCACCTCCTTCCTGATGGCCTCGACCGAAGGGTCGGACTGGAAGGTCGCGGCCATCTCGCCCGTGATGACGATGTCGGGCTTGGCGAAATCATGCCGGAAATTCTCCCAGGTCTGCTCGGCTGAGTAGGAGCGGTTAGACCGATCAGCCGAGAGACGCGCGCGGATAGACCACTCGTCGAGCTGTTTCCGCGTGGCGCTGGCGAGGACGTTGTTCTGGTCGGCGATGTTGAAGGTGGCGGAGACGCCGACGCGTGAGAGGTAGCCGTGGTTTTTGTAGGCCGTCGAGGTATCTTCCTGCCCGTGGTAGAAGAAGGCGTAGGGCGAGGTGCTGAGCGTGAGCGATGTGCCGTTAATCTCCTTCTCCACAGAGCCGTGCTCGACGGCGAAGCCGAGAAGCTCGGCGAAGCCCGGCTTTTCAATCGCGCTCGTCGAGCCTTCGGAGCGGGCCGAAGCGCCAATCTGTTTGTCCGTGCGCTTCGTCTCGGCCTGCGCGCGCACGAACCTGATGCCGGCGAGAAACTTTGCGCGCGCGGCCTGGTCGTCCACCGAGTCGGTGAAAACGGCGTCGACCATGGTCAGGAGAAGTATCCCGAAGAAGGCGGGCCTGATCTGGGCCGGGTCGGTGCGTGTGACGATGCGGTTGGCGGCGTTACGCACGGCGTCTGCGAGGCCCGGCAGAACGTCCGGGTAACACTCGGAGGTCAGTGGCGCGGCCTGCCGCGGCGCGGCGGCTGGCGGCAAGGCGGGCGACGGCGCAGCGGCTGTGTCGGCGGATGAGTTGTTAAAGGCCGCGCGGAGGGTTGAAGGGCCGGCAGCCGCGTCGCCGTCGTTGCTTGGGCCGGCCTGACCCGTGGAGAGCCGGGCGGGAGCCACCGAGTCGGCGACCGTCGCCGAGTCGGCGACCGTGGTCGCCGAGTCTCTCGACGCCTGCTCGACGAGGCCGAGTTCAGCCTCAAGGTCGCGGAGTGTCTTCTCGACGCCCGCCTTCTCCTGCGGGTTGAGGTGCGGCCCGGCCAGCGCGAGGTATTTGCGCCAGCCCTCGGCCTGCTTCTGCAAGAGGGCGCGCAGGAGCGCGCGGCGCTCGCCGATGAAGCGACGGTTGGCGAGCCTCACTTCGGGCGGCGTGGAGGCGTCGCGCTCGACGGATTCGAGCGCGGCGATCTGCTCGCGGAGTTGAGCGGCCTGCGAGTCCTGCGGCTGCTGCGCGACCGACTGCTGCGCGACGGCCCCCGTGGTCTGCCCCGCGACCAGAAGGCAGATGAGTAGTGCGGAGGAGGCGGCGCGGGCGAGGCGTCGGGCCGCGCTGTCGAAAGAAGTAGGCTTAAGCATGTTCGTTCCTCCTGGGTGTCTGGGAGTTAGGGTATCGTTCCTGCCCCGTGCACGCGGAATTCCAGGTCGGCTGAGGGGATGAGGTCGGACTTCAGTATGTCAGGCCCGGTGAACCTCCCGCCCCCCTGATCGCCGGAGACGAAAATCTGGTACTTCGCCCCGTCCGGCGTGCCGGCGGGAAACGCTCCGCTAACCATGCCGAAGTGCGTGGAGTTCGGGGGTTGTGTGACGCGGAATCTGTAGGTCTTAGGGCTGACGCCGGGCAGCGGGTTTATCTCGCCGCCGTCAACGACGAAGGTTGAAAACTCCCCGACCTGAACGGCCACCACCTCGACCGTGACCTCCTCGCCTGCGCCCACCCCGAAGGTGGCAACGTCAATCTGGTTCATCTGTCTATGCCTCCGTTCAAGTTGCGTGCGGATTAAATGCCAGGCCCGGCGTCTGCGCGTGCGCGCGGAGTGCAAGGCGCGGCGCACGTCCCGCGGCGCGCCGGAGGGGCCGCCTCACTCACTTATTCTGAAG
>JALZHC010000410.1 GCA_030914105.1 Acidobacteriota bacterium | reverse complement strand
CTTCGACCGGCGCGTCGTCGTGCCCCGTCCGGACGTTCGCGGGCGCGAAGGCATTCTCAAAGTCCACACGCGCAAGATTCCGCTCGGCGAGGACGTTGAGATCAGCGTCATCGCGCGCGGCACGCCGGGATTTACCGGCGCAGACCTCGCGAACCTCGTCAACGAGGCCGCCTTGAACGCCGCCCGCTACAACAAGAAGATCGTCAACATGGCGGACTTCGAGTTGGCGAAGGACAAAGTGCTCATGGGCGCCGAGCGCAAGTCGATGGTCATCACCAACGAGGAGAAGCGCATCACCGCCTACCACGAGGCCGGCCACACGCTCGTCGGCCTGAAGGTGCCGAACGCCGACCCCGTCCACAAGGTGACGATCATCCCGCGCGGCATGGCCCTGGGCGTCACGCAGCAGTTGCCCGAAGGCGACCGCCACAACTACACGAAGGAGTACCTGCTCGGCCAGATCGCGATTCTGATGGGCGGGCGCATCGCCGAAGAGACCTTCCTCGGCAGCATCACGACGGGCGCGTCCAACGACATCGAGCGCGCGACCGAACTCGCACGCGCGATGGTCTGCGAGTACGGCATGAGCGACCTCGGCCCGCTCACCTTCGGCAAGAAGGAGGAGCAGATTTTCCTGGGCCGCGAGATTGCGCAGCACCGCGACTTCTCCGAGGACACGGCCATCAAGATTGACCAGCAGGTCAAGTACATCGTCAGCGAGCAGTACGAGCGCGCGCGCAGCATCCTCGAAGAGAACCGCGACGTGATGGTCAAGCTCGCCGAGACCCTGCTCGACCGCGAGACCCTCGACGGCGTACAGATTCGCCGCATCGTCGCCGGACTCTCCATCGACGACGAGGAGCCGGCGCAGAGCAAGGACGACGGAGGCCGCCCGCAGCTCAAAGAGCCTGCGCCCAACCCCCTCAAGCCGATCCTCCCGCCCATCACGGGCGGCAACCCCGCGACGGCCTGAAGGCAAGGCTTCAAGCGAACGGACAAAGGGGAAGGGGTCGAACCCCTTCCCCTTTCCTTTACCCGTTACCTCTAAACTTATGAAGCGTGAGTGGAAGCTCCCACGCCACACCCTCCCCGTCGGTGGGCGCACGCTCGTCATGGGCGTCATCAACCTCACGCCCGACAGCTTCAGCGACGGCGGGCGCTGGTTCACGCGCAAGCGCGCCTGGGATCACGCCGAGCGCATGTCGCAGGACGGCGTGGACATCATCGACATCGGTGGCGAGTCCACGCGACCGGGCGCGACCAACATCTCGGAAGAAGAAGAGATACGCCGCGTCCAGAAGTATCTGGACGTGATGATCAAGCTCATCCACTACCGCGGCCCTTACTCGATTGACACGACGAAGGCTTCGGTCGCGCGCGTCGCCCTCGACGCCGGCGTCCAGATCGTCAACGACATCTCCGGCCTGCGCTTCGACCCCGCGCTCGCCGACGTGACCGCCCGTTACGACGCCGGGCTGATACTGATGCACTCGCGCGGCACCTTCGAGACGATGCACAAGCAGGAGCCGGTCGCGGACATCCTCTCGGAGGTCGCGCGCGACTGGCAGCGCGCAATCGAGGAGGCCGAGCGGCGCGGCGTCAAGCGCGAGAAGATTGTGCTCGACCCCGGCATCGGCTTCAGCAAGACGCAGAGGCAGAACGTCGAGCTGATCGCGAAACTCCCCGTGCTGGCGCGCGAGTTCTCGGAGTTCCCCATTCTGGTCGGCACCTCCCGCAAGTCCTTCATCGGCCATCTGCTCGGCGGCGCGCCCGTCAACAAGCGCATCCACGGCACGATGGCCTCGGTCACGGCGGCAGTCCTCGGCGGGGCCGCAATCGTCCGCGTCCACGACGTGCGCGCCGGCATCGAGACGGTGCGCGTGGCGGACGCCATCAAAAAAGTGCAGAATGCCGACGCCTAGACGGAAGGAGGGAAGAGCCCGTGCAGGCGAGCGGCGACTTTATCCCGGCGGTTGTCGCCGGAAGTTTCTTAACACTTCTCGGCATCCTCTGTTTCGTCTTCAACCGAAAGGTGGGCCGGTGGCTCAGGCGTCTTCCCTTGGCGATCTTCGGGCTGAAAGAGAGGGCGGCGGTGGAGGAGATGATTTTCCGCGGCCTCGCCTGTCTCCTCGGTCTGCTCTACATAGGCTTCGGCCTCGTCCTGCTGACGGCGTTGTTTAAGTGAGGCGCGTTTGACGCAGGCCGTCGCGCGGTCGTATCGTGCTGCGGTCTCAAAGTCGAAACCCGCGGGGTGAGTTTCATCGATGATTCCGAGCCGCAAAATCCTGCGCGCGCTTCTGCTCGCCGGTCTGTTCGTCTTCGCTTCGGGCTTCCGCGGCTGCTACAAGCCGGTGACGAAGTCGGGGCTGCCCGCGCACGTCCGCACGGTCGCCGTGCCGGCATTTCAGAACCAGGCGCTGCGCTACAAGGTCGAGTCGCGCTTCACCGAAGCCGTGATGAACGAGATCATACGGCGCGGCAAAGGTCTCACCGTGCGCAGCGACCCGAAGGGCGCGGACGCCGTCGTCGACGGCACGATCAAGAGCTTCGCCTTCTACGGCGTGCTGCTCGACAGCCGGGGCCGTGCGCGCATCTTCGAGGTGACGATCACGGCCGCTGTGACAGTCCGCGACCAGGTGACGAACCGCGTCCTCTACGACAATCAGGACTACGTCTTCCGCGGCGAGTTCGAGTTCACGGACGACCCGCGCACCTTCTTCAACGAGGAAGACCCGGCAGTCCAACGCCTCGCGCGCAGCTTCGCCGAGAGCCTCGTCTCCACGCTCATCAACGGCTTCGGCGTCAACGAAGAGCCTTGATGAGTGATGAGAGCCTGTTTGGAAAGCCCCGAAGGGGCGGAATGTAAAAGCCGGGGGCAACGCCCCTGGTTGAGAGCCGCGAGATGAATTCAAAGCCCTGAAAGGGCGGAATAACTGACGCCCAAAGTATTACGTCCTTTCAGGGCTTTCGTCTCTTCAACCATCGTGGCCCAGGGGCGTTGCCCCTGGCTACTTCATTCCGCCCCTTTGGGGCTTCTCAAAGCCGACCGCTGAAAGCTTAATGAGTACAATCACGCGAGAAGAACTCTGGCGCAGGCTGAAGGGCGGGAAGCTTGACCCGCTCTACCTGCTCTTCGGCCCCGAAGACTACCTGAGAGACGCGGCGGCGCGCGCCGTGGCCGACGCGGCGCTGAAGGGCGCGGCACTGCGCGAGTTCAACGAGTCTGCTTTCAGCCTCGCCACAACAGACGTGCAGCAGGCTCTTGCCGCCGCCGAGCAACTGCCGATGATGGCCGCGCGCCGGGTCGTGCGCGTCTCGGACTTCGCGCGCCTGCGCGAGTCGGACGAGGAGGCGCTCGCGCGCTACGTCGCGCGCCCCGCCGAGACTTCCGTCGTCATCTTCGTCGCGGGCGAGCTGGACAAGCGTCGCCGTCTGAGCAAGACGCTGCTGGAAGTCTGCACCTCGGTCGAGTTCGCGGCGCTCTCGGACGCGGAGCTTGCCGCGTGGGCGAGAGACCGTTTGAAGCATCTCGGCGCGAGCGCCGACGAGCGGACTCTGCGCCAGATCATCGCGCTCACGGGCGCGAGCGTGCGGCAGTTGGCGAACGAGCTTGAGAAGCTCTCGACCGCCGCGCTCCCCGGCGGCCACATTTCGATGGAGTCGGTCGAGGCGCTCGTAGGCCGCTCCCGCGAGCTTTCAAACTTCGAGCTGACCGACCACCTCATCGCGCGCGACCGTCGGCGCGCGCTGGCTACGCTCTCGAAGCTCCTGGACGACGGCGCGGAGCCGGTCATGCTCATCGGGCTGCTGGCGAGCAGCTACCACCGCCTCGCGCTCGCCAAAGACCTGATGTCGCGCGGCGCTCCCAACGAAGAGGTCTTCCGCGTCGTCCCCATGCCTTTGGGAAAGCGCAAAGAGTTCCTCGCCACCGCGCGCCGCGCCGACGCGCGCGAACTCGAACAAAGACTCCGGCGCATCGCCGAAGCCGACCTTGCCATCAAGACTTCGCGCGCCACGCCGCGCCTCCAGCTCGAAATGCTCGTCTGCGAGTTGTCCGCTTAACATCGGGGAACGCCGCCGCGCGCCTCAAACACCTCAGAAGTCGAGCGGCTTCAGGTCGGAGTCGAGCCAGTACGCGCGCGCCTTGTCCGAGTCCAGACGCTCCTTGCTGTAGTATTCAAAGACGAGCCGCGAGTCGCCGCACGCGTCAATCAGCTCGTTCGCCAGCTCCGCGAGGCCGCGCGACACGTCCGCCTGCTCGACGAAGGCGAGCGTGCGACGCATCCAGAAGGCGGTCAGCGTCTCGTGATAGAGGGTCGGCCCGATGCCGTGCGTTTGGATGAAGCGGTGGAGGCTCTGCCGCATTCGTTCCAGCGCTTCGCTGTACGACGCGTCGAGAAGGTAGGAGAGGGCGACCGTCAGGTGCAGCCGGTGCTTGAACTCCGAAGGCTGAAGCTCGCAGGACTCGAATTTGCGGACGACCTCTCGCACCTCTTCGTCGCCGCGAAAACGTTCGTGTCGTTCGTTCGTCATCGCTGTCCCTCACTCAAGGATACAGGGCCGCAGTCGAGCAGGCAGATGGCAGTAGCCCGACCGTGAGGGAG
>JALZHC010000409.1 GCA_030914105.1 Acidobacteriota bacterium | reverse complement strand
AAGTGCCCGCGCCGAACGCTCTGCCTTCCTTCGACTCGCTCCAACTCGGCCAGCCCGTCTGGGCCATCCCGGCGCAGACGCCTCCCGTCGTCGCCGAGAAGGGAACGGCGCAGGCGCTCGCCGCCGAGGGAGAGATTCCGTACCTCCTGCGGCCCGGCGAGACCTACGCCTACGCAGACCTTTCGGGTCAGGGCGGAGCCTTCGCCACGCTCGACTACGGCGAGCAACCGCCACTCGTCTTCACGGGGCGCGAGGTCTCGCTCGCGGAACTCGGACTCGCGGGTGCGCGCCGGACGACAGAGCGCGAGCCGCAGAAGGTCTCCGCGGCGCAGCTCAACTGCCCGAACTGCGGCGGCCCTCTGGAGCTACGCGCGCCCGACCGCTCGGAGCGCGTCACGTGCCCGAACTGCGGCTCGCTGCTCGACGTGAACCAGGGCCGGCTTCGATACCTTCAGACGCTCCGCCGCGTCGGCCCGCAGCCGTCAATACCCTTAGGCGCGACCGCCGAGTTCGAGGGCCGGCCGCAGACCATCATCGGCTTCATGGTCAGGAGCGTCGAGTTCGAGGGCGTGCGCTATTACTGGCAGGAATACCTCCTCTACAACCCGGCCATAGGCTTCCGCTGGCTCGTCGAATCCGACGGCCACTGGAGCTACGTGAAGTCTGTCCCGCCGGGCGAGGTCACGGAGTCGGGCAAGGCGGCGCTCTACGGCGGGAAGAGCTTCAAGATGTTTCAGGACGCGGCGGCGCGCGCCGAGTACGTCGAGGGCGAGTTCTACTGGAAGGTCTCGGTCGGAGAGCTTGCGCGCGCGACCGACTACGTCGCCGCGCCGCTCATGCTCTCGAAAGAGATTCCCGTCGCCGCCGGACAGTCGGGCAAGCGGGCCAAGCTCTCCTCGGAGGAGGTCAACTGGTCGCTCGGCGCTTACACGCCGCTCAAAGAGATCGAGCGCAAGTTCAATGTGAGCCTGCCGAGGCCGACGACGGTCGCGCCGAACCAGCCGTGGCCGCACAAGAAGATTTACGCCTACTGGGGCCTGCTGCTCGTCGCGGCCTTCTTCGTCGGCCTCGTCGCGCTCGCCGTCGCGCCGCGCGCGACCGTCTTCACGCAGAACTACACCTTCCAGCCGAACCCGACGCCGACGCCCAACGCCTCGCCCGCTCCGGCGGACGCCGACAGCGGCTCGGAAAAAACGCAGGTCGTCTTCACAGACCCTCTGCCCCTGAAAGGCCGGCGCAACATACAGGTGACGGGCCGCGCCAACGTGGACAACAACTGGCTCTACGTCGAGGGCGATTTGATTAACGAGGAGACCGGACTCATACAGCAATTCGAGCTGCCGATTGAGTATTACTACGGAGTGGAGGACGGCGAGTCCTGGAGCGAGGGCGACCGCGAGCAGACCGTCTATCTTCCGGCGCTGCCCGAAGGCCGTTACACGATGCGTCTCGAAGCGCAGTGGGAGAACTGGAACCAAAACGTGCCGCCGCAGCTCTCCGTGCGCGTCGAGCAGGGAGTGCCGCGCCTCTGGAACCTTCTGCTCATCCTCATCGTGCTCTCGGTCGTGCCCGTGCTCATGGCCTTCCGACACTTTAGCTTCGAGCGCCGTCGCTGGGCCGACAGCGCGTTCAACCCATATGGGGGAAGTGAGTGAAGAGAAGTAGACAGTAGACAGTATCCAGTAGACGCTCCGCGCGGCGGGCGTCGGCGCTAAGACTGCGGGCCGCTCGATTGAGAAGGCTTTCCTACTGGCTCCTAGCTACTGTCTACTGTCTACTGATTCAAAAACTATGCTGAGCAAACTCTATCTCGTCTTCGGAACCGGCGTCCTCCTGCTGTACGTCGCGGCGGCGTGGAGCGGCTGGGAGCTTTCGGCTTCGCCGCGGCAGACGCTCCCGCCCGACGTGCGCAACTCGCCCGGCGGCTATCGCTCTTTCCACTTCTGGCATTCCGGCTTCCACGGAGGAAAATGATGCTTAACGCAACGTCCGCGCCCCTTCTGCTCTCGGCCCGCGCGCTCGCCGCCGCGCCGCGCGCCCTCGCCGTGCAACTGCCCGACCTGGCCGGCGTGCTTCTGACGACGGTGATCTTCACGGTCTTCGGCCTGCTCGTCTTCGGCATTGCTTACTTCATCATCGTCAAAACGTCGCCCTTCTCCATCCGCAAGGAGATCGAGGACGACCAGAACATCGCGCTCGCTATCATCATCGGCTCGGTCATCATCGGCGTCTCGCTCATCATCGCCGCGGCGGTGCACGGCTGAGCGCCGGAGAAATAGTAATGATAAGACGTTATCTCATCGCGCTCGTCGGCGCGCTTGTCGGCGGCGGTTTCGCTCTGGCTGTCGGCCTTTTGATCGGTCGAATTCTAGTCTGGCTGGTCGTCGCTTGCGCGCTCGGTGCCGCCGGATTCCTCATGGCCAAGGGCGAGAGCTTCGGCCTCATCCCGCCGTCTGACGAGATAGGCAAGCCGACCTCCATCTTTAACGACAAGGGCAATCGCAGTTGAAGTTCGACCGATGAACCGCACGCCCATACTTTTCCTCAACGTCTTAGTCATCGCCACCTGCGGGCTGGTCTACGAGCTGCTCGCCGGCACGCTCGCTTCTTACGTGCTCGGCGACTCTGTGACGCAGTTCTCCATCATCATCGGCATCTACCTTTCGGCCCTGGGCGCGGGCGCGTGGCTCTCAAGGTTCATTGAAAGGGAGCTGGCCAGGACGTTCGTTGACGTGGAGCTGGGCGTGGCCGTGCTCGGCGGCGCGAGTGCGCCGCTCCTGTTCTTGAGCTTCGCGCATTTGAGCTTCTTCCACGTCGTCCTCTACGGCGACGTCTTTCTCATCGGCGTGCTCGTCGGCCTGGAGATTCCGCTGCTGATGCGGATTCTGAAAGACCACCTCGACTTCAAAGAGCTGGTCGCGCGCGTTCTGGCCTTCGACTACGTGGGCGCGCTCATCGCCTCGCTCCTCTTTCCGATCTTCCTCGTCCCGAAGCTCGGACTCGTCCGTACCTCGCTCCTCTTCGGCATCCTCAACGCCGCGGTCGGCCTCTGGGCGACGTGGCTGATGCGCCCCATCATCAACGGTTCGGTCACGCGCCTGCGCGCGCAGGCGTGCGTCGTGTTGGCGCTCCTCGCCGTTGCCTTCGTCAAGGCCGACGCGCTCACGTCGCTCGCAGAAGACGGCATGTTCGCCGACGACATCGTCTACTCGAAGACGACCGCCTACCAGCGCATCGTCATCACGCGCAACCGCGCAGGCTTCCAGCTCTTCTTAAACGGCAACCTCCAGTTCAGCTCCGCAGACGAGTATCGCTACCACGAGGCGCTCGTCCACCCCGCTTTGATGTTGTCTGCCGAAGGCGGGCGTGAGGTGCGGCGCGTGCTCGTCTTAGGCGGCGGAGACGGGTTGGCCCTGCGCGAGATTCTGAAGTACCCGACCGTCCGGGAGGTCACGCTCGTTGACCTCGACCCCGACATGACGCAGCTCTCACGCCGCTTCCCGCCGCTCGCGCGTCTCAACCGCGACTCGTTCCAAGACCCGCGCGTCCGCGTCGTCAACCAGGACGCGATGATCTGGCTTGAAGGCGACGCGCCGCCCTTCGACTCGGCAATCGTTGACTTCCCAGACCCGAACACCTTCGCCCTCGGCAAGCTCTACACGACGCGCTTCTACAAACTTCTCAAAGCCAGGCTCGCACCCGGCGCAGCCGTCAGCGTGCAGTCGACCTCGCCGCTCTTTGCGCGCAACTCCTTCTGGTGCATCGTCCGCACGCTCGAAGCCGCCGGCTTCTCTGTGCGCCCCTACTACACGGCCGTCCCCTCCTTCGGCGTCTGGGGCTTCGCGCTCGCGCGCCTTGAGCCTTTCGACGTGCCTGCGCGCGCGCCCTCGGTCGAGCTTAAATTTTTAAACGACCAGTCGCTCGCCGCGATGTTCACGCTCTCCGAAGACCTCGGCCCTGTGCCCGTCGAGATCAACCGTCTGGACAACCAGTCGCTCGTCCGCTACTACGAGGCCGAGTGGAGACGTTATGAATAGGCGCGAGCTGCTGGCCGCCTTCCTCGGCGTGCCGTTTGCGCTGGCGGCGTGCCGGAAGGGCGAGAGTGTAACGGCGCTGCCGGAAGGCGAGATCGTCGGCGCGTCCGACCGTCTAGGTCATCTGATACGCGACGGGCTGCGGCCCGAACCCGCGTCGGAGGCTTGGGAGCGCGCGGGCGTCGTGATAGTCGGCGGAGGCGTCGCGGGCCTGGCCGCGGCGTGGAGGTTTTTGAAGGCGGGCTTTGAAGACTTCGTGCTGCTCGAACTCGAAGCAGCGCCGGGCGGGACGGCGCGCAGCGGCGACGCACACAGCGTCGTGCCTTACCCGTGGGGCGCGCATTACCTGCCCGCCCCGCTTAAAGAGAACCGCGCGCTCGTCCGCCTGCTCGACGAGCTGGGCGTGCTCGAAGGCTTCGACGCGGAAGGCGAGCCGGTAGTCGCCGAGCAGTTCGTCTGCCGCGACCCCGAAGAGAGAATCTTCTACCGTGGCCGCTGGTACGAAGGTCTCTACCTGCGCGCGGGCCAGACCGAGGAGGACGCGCGCCAGCTTCAAGCCTTCAACGCGGAGGTTGACCGTTGGGCCGGCTGGCGC
>JALZHC010000408.1:4244-4631 GCA_030914105.1 Acidobacteriota bacterium | reverse complement strand
TCTCCCGCCGGATCGGGCAGATGACGGGCGGCACCTTTCAGGTCAAGCCCGGCTCGCTCTTCCCGGCGCTGCACCGGATGGAGGAGGCTGGCTGGCTCGTCTCCTCTTGGGGCGAGTCGGAGAACAACCGCCGCGCGAAGTTCTACCGCCTGAGCCGCGCCGGACAGAGGCAGCTCGGTGTGGAGGCGGAGGAATGGGGCCGCATCTCGCTCGCCATTGCGCAGGCGCTGCGGGCGACTTAGAGGTGACGTATGACGCCCCTGCGCTGGCTCTCCGCTTTCTGGAGAAATCTCTTCCGCAAGTCCCGTCTGGACGAGGAGCTTGACGCGGAGCTTCGTTCATACGTGGAGCTTCTGACGGAGGAGAAGGTCGGGCGGGGGATGGGCG
>JALZHC010000408.1:0-4234 GCA_030914105.1 Acidobacteriota bacterium | reverse complement strand
GCGAGTCGGAGAACAACCGCCGCGCGAAGTTCTACCGCCTGAGCCGCGCCGGACAGAAGCAGCTCGGCGTGGAGGCGGAGGAGTGGGGCCGCATTTCGCTCGCCATCGCGCAGGCGCTGCGGGCGACTTAAACGCGCGGGCACTGCGGGCTAATTAAGAGGTGACGTATGACGCCCCTGCGCTGGCTCTCCGCTTTCTGGAGAAATCTCTTCCGCAAGTCGCATCTGGACGAAGAGCTCGACGCGGAGCTTCGTTCATACGTGGAGCTTCTGACGGAGGAGAAGGTCAGGCGGGGGATGGGCGCGAGGGAGGCGCGGCGGGCCTCTCTGATAGAGGTTGGAGGCGTCGAGCAGGTCAAGGAGCGTGTGAGGGAAGTGAGGGCGGGGGCGGCTATGACAACTTTCTTAAGAGACGTGCGCTACGGGGCGCGCTCGCTGGGCAAGAACCCAGGTTTCACGTTAGTGGCCGCGTTGACGCTGGCTTTAGGCATCGGCGCGAACACGGCCATCTTCAGTTTCGTCAACGCAGTGCTACTCAGGCCGCTGCCCGTCGCCGCGCCTGAACGGCTCGTCTACGTCTTCGGCGGCAACCGCACAAACCCTTACAACGTCTCGTCCTACCCGGACTACCTCGACTACAGGGACAGGAACCACGTCTTCAGCGACCTCATCGCTTACTCTTCGATCACGCTGAGCCTGAACGACAACGAACAGGCCGACACGGTCTCCGGCCTCATCGTCACGGGCAACTACTTCGACGCGCTCGGCGTGCGCGCGCAGGTCGGGCGCACGTTCCTGCCCGAAGAGGACACGACGCCGGGCGGCCACCCTGTCGCCGTCATCAGTCACGCGCTGTGGCAGGGCCGCTTCGCGTCCGACCCGCACATCGCGGGCCGGCAGATGCTCTTGAACGGCCAGCCGTTCACCATCGTCGGCGTCGCGCCGGCGGGCTTCAACGGAGCCGAGACGGGGGGGACGAACGACATCTACGTGCCGATGGCGATGCAGGCGGTCGTGCGCCCGCCGCGCGCAGGCTACTCCGGCGAGATGAACCCCGACCTTCTCTCGAAGCGCGGCCCGCGCTGGCTCGACATGGTCGGGCGGCTGAAAGACGGCGTGAGCGTCGCGCAGGCGCAGGCCGAGTTGAGCACGCTCGCTGCGCAGTTGGCCGCCGCCTACACGGACACGAATCAAGGGCAGACGGTCATAGTCACGCCGGTCAGCAAGGGCGACCCCACGCAGCGCGGCACGCTGCTCTCGGTCGCCGGCCTTCTGCTGGGCGTCGTCGGACTGGTGCTTCTGATTGCGTGCGCCAACGTCGCCAACCTTCTGCTGGCGCGCGCCGCCAGCCGACGCAAAGAGATCAGTATCCGCCTGGCGCTGGGCGCGAGCCGCGGACGCTTGATTCGCCAACTGCTGACGGAGAGCGTGCTGCTCGCGCTCGCGGGCGGCGCGGGCGGACTGCTGCTTGCGTTCTGGCTGGTCGGCGTCATGCGCGCCTACTCGCCCCCGGCCAACTTCTTCCCCGTCGCCTTCGACTTCAGCCTCGACCGGAGCGTGCTCGGCTTCACGCTGCTGCTCTCCGTGCTGACCGGCCTCGTCTTCGGCATCGCGCCCGCGCTGCAAGCCTCGAAGCCCGACCTCGTCGCCGCCCTCAAAGACGAGACGGCACTCATGCCCGGCGCGAGCGCGCGCCGCTTCACGCTGCGCAACCTGCTGGTCGTCGCGCAGGTCGCGCTGTCGCTGGTGCTGCTCGTCAGCGCGGGCCTGTTCCTGCGCAGCCTGCAACGCGCGCAGAGCATCGACCCCGGCTTCGACGCCGAGCACGTGCTGACGATGCCTCTGAACATCAACCTGCTGCGCTACACGAAGGCGCAGGGGCAGGAGTTCTACCGGCAGGTTTTAGAGCGCGTGGCGTCGCTGCCCGGCGTGCAGTCGGCCACGCTGACGCGCACGCCGCCGCTGAGCGGCGCGAGCCGGCAGAGCACCGTGACGGTCGCGGGACAGGAGGCGTCCGACCGCGCCAGCACCAGCGAGAGCACGGGCGGAGGCATCGAGGGCGTGGCCGACAACGTCACACTCACCAGCCCCGTCGCCTTGAACTACTTCCGAACCCTCGGCATCCCTCTGCTGCGCGGGCGCGACTTCAACGCGCAGGATGGTGAAGGCGCGCCCGGCGTCGTCATCGTCAACGAGAGTTTCGCCCGTCGCTACTTCCCCAACCGGGAGCCGATAGGCCAGCGCGTGAGTCTCAGCGGCGCGAAGGGGCCCTGGCTGGAAGTCGTCGGCCTCGCGCGCGACAGTAAATACATCACGCTCGGTGAAGCGCCCGCGCCCTTCATCTATCAGCCGCTGGCGCAGCATCACGAAAGCGGCATGGTCTTGCTGGTGCGGACGAGCGTCGCGCCTTCATCACTCGTCCCGGCGGTGCGCAGGGAAGTGCAGTCGGTGGAGCGGAACCTGCCGCTCACGAACGCCAGGACGATGACGGAGCTGCTCGGCAACTCTCTGTTCCCGGCGCGGATGGGTGCGATTCTGCTCGGGGCCTTCGGGCTGCTGGCGCTCGTGCTGGCCTCAGTCGGTCTCTACGGCGTGATGTCCTACTCGGTCTCGCGACGCACGCGCGAGATAGGCATCCGCATGGCGCTCGGCGCCGAGGGGCGCGACGTGCTGCGCCTCGTCCTCGGCGAGAGCATGACGCTCGTCGCCGTCGGCATGCTGCTCGGCCTCGTCGCCGCCTTCGCCGCGACACGCCTGCTCTCAGGCTTCCTCTACGGCGTCAGCCCGACCGACCCGGCGGCCTTTGTCGGCATCGTCCTCCTGCTGGCCCTGGTCGCGCTGGCGGCGAGCCTCGTCCCGGCGCGGCGTGCGGCGCACGTCGATCCGATGGTCGCTTTCAGGTACGAGTGATCGCCTTCAGCGAAGGCCGTCTCAACAGACGCGTCTGACTCACGCCGCTCTCTACGGATAAAGGGGCGACGCCTCCCAGGTCTCCTGACAGTCTCTCCAGGCCCCTTGACAATCTAGGGCCTGCCCGCCAGAATGCTCCTAGACTATCTAGGAGGTTCTCAGTGCCCAAGCAGGACGCCAAACTTCTCTCCGGCACTCTCGACATGCTGATTCTCAAGGCGCTCAGCCTGGGGCCGCTCCACGGCTTCGGCGTCGGGCAGCGCATCATGCAGATGTCCGAGGACGCTCTGCGTGTCGAGGAGGGGTCGCTCTACCCGGCGCTCTACCGCATCGAGCAGCAGGGCCTCGTCACGTCCGAGTGGGGCGTCTCCGACAACAACCAGCGCGCCAGGTTCTACCGGCTGACGCGGGCCGGGCGCAAACAGCTCCAGGTCGAGGAAGAGAACTGGGAGCGGCTGGCCTCGGCGGTCTTCAAAGTCATGCGGGCCACTTAAGCGTTAAAGTCATGTTGAGCGTTAAAGTCATGCGGGCCACTTGAGCATTATGAGAGTGACGTACTGGCTCAGGCTCGCGCGTGCGCGCCTGCGCGGGCTGCTGCGCAAGAAGAGCGTCGAGCGCGAGATGGAGGAGGAGCTGCGCTTCCACCTCCGCATGCGGGCCGAGGAGAACGTCCGTGCCGGCATGGCGCCCGACGCCGCCGAGCGCGCGGCGCTTAAGAGCTTCGGGCAGGTGGCCCGGGTCAAGGAATACTGCCGCGACATCAAAGGAGGCGGACTGGTGGAGACACTGTTGCAGGATGTGAAGTTCGGCGCGCGGACGCTGATGAAGAGCCGCGGGTTCACGCTCGTGGCCGTGCTCACGCTCGCCTTAGGCATCGGCGCCAACACGGCCATCTTCAGCGTCGTCGAGGCGGTGCTGCTGCGCCCGCTCCCCTACGACAACGCCGACCGCGTGGTCACGTTGTGGGAGAACAACCGCGTGCGCAACCGGCCCCACAACGTGGTCAACCCGGGGAACCTCCTCGACTGGCGAGACCAGTCCGGCTCCTTCGAGGAGGTGGCCGCCTTCGTCGATCAGCGGTACAACCTCACGGGCGCCGGCGAGCCGGAGGAGGTCGCCGCGCAGGCAGCCACGCCGAACCTCTTCCGGCTGCTGGGCGTGCGGCCCGCGCTCGGGCGCACCCTGTTGGCCGGCGACGAGGCGGAGGGGCGGGCGAATGTCGTCGTCATCAGCCACGGGCTGTGGCAGCGCCGCTTCGGCATGGCCCCCGACGTGATCGGCAAGACCGTGACCCTCGACGGGAGCGCCGCGACCGTCGTCGGCGT
>JALZHC010000407.1 GCA_030914105.1 Acidobacteriota bacterium | reverse complement strand
ATGCCGAACTCCGCGAGCAGCTCTTCGAGCCGCTTCAGACGCTCGCTCCGCCGCAGGCCCATCGTCTCCAACACGGCGAGGATGTTCTCGGCAGCCGTCATGCGGCGGAAGACCGAAGGCTCCTGCGGAAGATAACCGATGCCGAGGCGCGCGCGCAGGTACATCGGCAGCCGCGTAATCTCTCGGCCCGCGAGCGTGATACGTCCGGCCTGTGCGCGCTCCAGGCCGATGATCATGTAGAAGGTCGTGGTCTTCCCCGCCCCGTTCGCGCCGAGCAGGCCGACGACCTCGCCCGGCTCCACGTGCAGACTCACCCTATCAACCACGCGCCGCCTGCCGTAAGACTTCACCAGGTCAGACGCCGCGAGCGCCGACGCCGACGGCGCGCTCTCCTCGCGCGCGCGCGCACCAGTCGCCGCTTCAGCCGTCTCGATGATCTGCTCGGTCGCCATTTCGGAAAAGTGATAAGTGATGAGTGATAAGCGATAAGTGATAAGAAAGGAGAAGCCGCGCCCGCTTCTTTCTTATCACTTATCACTTATCACTGCTTTTTAATCTTGTGCGTCGTGTGGACGCGGCCCGTGGACTGCTGCTGCGCGCCCTCGCCGCCGTCGCTGATGACGCGGTTGTCGCGCAGGTAGACGATCATGCGGCGGCTCTCACTGGTTCCCTTCTCTGCGTCCTCGACACGCGCGGGGTTGCCGGTGAGTACGACCTTCTCGTCCTCGGCGGTGTACTGCGCCCAATCGCCCGTGCCGCGCCTTCCGGGCTGCGTGACGACGACGCTGTGCTGCGCGACGGTGTGCTCGACCTCGTAGGTGTCGTTCTTCTGTAGGTACACGTCGGCGAGGCCGCTCGTGATGCGCTCGGTGCCCTGGCGTATGTCAACGTCGCCTTCGTAGTGAACGAGGCGGTCTGAGTCGCTGTAGAACATCGTGCGCGAGGTGGCGAAGACGGGAACGACCGTGCGCGTGCCGTTAGCCTCCTTGCGACGCGCGTTGTAGAGCGCGCTCTGCACGCTCCCTTCGGCCTCCATGCGCTTCTGGTCGCGGAGGAGCACGATGCGTTCGGCCTTCACGAAGTTGTCGTCCTGCCAGGCGCGCGCGTTGCCCGTGTAGATGCCCACGCCTGTGTCGTGCTGGAACTCCGCGACGTTCGAGGCGATGAAGACCGGACTCTTCACGTTCTTAAAAGGCGCGGCCCCGCCCGTCTGCTCCTGGCTATAGTAGGTCGTCTGGACTTTGCCGCGCGCGTTCGAGATTTTGTTGACGGTGTCGGCGTCAATCTCCGTCGCTTTGAGACGCGCGCGCGAGTCCCACACCACAGGCTCGCCGCCGCGCATCCGCACGACGCCGTCGCCCGCCGTGTAAGACATCGAGGCCGACTGGCCGTTCCTGTCCTGCTCTGTGTACTTGGGGTCGCCGGTCGCGTCCACGCGTTCGAGCGCGGAGGTGTCGCGCGAGAACGTGGCCGTCATCTTCTGCGAGACGAGGTTGCGCTCGCGCTCCTGAAAATGCGCGTCGCCGGCGGCCTCGAAGTGCTCAACGTCCTGCGTCTCGCGGAAGAACTGCGCCTGCATCTCCTGAGAGGTGAGCGTGCGCGTCCCGCGCTTCGGCGTCTCCTGCAAAGGCTCGACGACGGCTCGCGCGCCGCCCGAAGCCGAGACGGTCTGCGCGAGGTTTCCGGCGTCGTAGAACCAGCAGCGCAGGAGCGTCGCGCTGAGCGTCTTGCGGTCGGCGGCGGGGGAGGCTTGCGCCGGCTCGACTAAAAGCTCGACGTTGCCGTCGGCCTCTGCGCGTTCGAGGTCTTTGCCCGTCGTGTGCCAGTAGAGGCGTATGGCGTCGGCGGTGAGGCGCTTGCTCGCGGCGCGGGGGTCTGCGGCCTTCGACTTCGGCACGCCGAGCGTGACGACGGGGCGCGCGCCCGCCGTCATCTGCTTCAGCACGCTGCGCTCGTCCTGCACGGCGAAGTCCAGATCAACCGCGCCCTGCGTGACGATCTGCGCGTCGGAGTCCGCGCCGATGGTGTTCGCGCGGACGTTGCGGATGGCGTGGGCGCTCTGGAGCTTCTGGTTGTCGTCGAAATCGAATTGGAGCTGGTCTGCGAAGACTTCCGCCGTGTGCCCCTCGTTCAGAGAGCGCAGGTAGGCGCTGCCGAGCGCGGCGATGTGCCTGACGCGTTTCTGCTCGCTGAGGTTGCTGGTCAGAGTGTCGCCGCTCATCACGTCCTGCCCCTGCTCGGCCACCGCGCCGCCGCCGAACGAGAGCGTCATCGCGTTCTGGTCGAAGTCGGCCTGCGCGGACTTGACCGTGACGGGCAGCCCGTGCAACTTCAGGTTCGGCACGCCCGCGGGCTGCGACTTCTGCTGCTCGTCGGTCTCCGGCTTGACCGTGACCTCGACGTTGCCCTTCAGACCGAGCTTCTTGCTCTTGCCGTCGAGGGTGGCGGAGTCTGCGCGGCCACTGACGTTCTCGCGCTCGAAGTTGACGGGCGTGCTCACGCTGCCGACCTCGGTCTTCACGTCGTAATCGACCGACTCGGCGCGGGCGATGAGGTGGTCGCGCGTCTCGATCTGGACGTTACCGCTGAAGATGAACTGCGTGTTGTCTTCGTTCGTGAGCGTCTTCTGCGAGCTGATTTTGTCGGGCTGGTCGCCCTTGTCCGGGTAGACTTCGAGGTGGACGTTCTCAAGCTGATGGTGGCCGTCGGAGAAGGTCAGGTCGCGGTCGGCGGTGAGCACGACCCAGAGGCGGTCGCCCTTCATCTCGCGGTGTTCGAGGTTGCGTATGTCGCCGACGACCTCGGTCGAGAGCTGCGCCTGCCCGGCGCGCATACGGAACTCCGTGTGGTTGCGCAGACGCCAGTAAGAGATGGCGACCGCCGCCACGCCGCACGCCAGAAGCGCCAGCGCCAGCACGCGCACGAACTTCGGAACCGCGATCCGCAGCCCGATGCCCGCCACTTTCCTGCGTCGAATCTCTTGCATCTCTTCGAGAGTGATAAGTGATGAGTGATAAGTGATAAGAAAGAGGCGCGGCCTTCACTTATCACTTATCACTCATCACTTATCACCTGCCCTCATGTCTTCCACGACCAACTGCAAGCGCGTGTGCCCGTTCCAGCAGTTGGCCTCGACCGAGTAGGCCAGTTCGATGCTCTGGCCCGGGCGCGGCGTTGCTGTCGCGCGTTCGGCCCCGCCCCACCAGATGCAGTCGTGCACGCGCCCCTCACGCGTGTTGACGCTGAACTTGAGGTGGCGCTCTTTCAGGACGCGCGGCTCGCCCACGACGCGCAGGTTCCGCGTGACGAAGACGGGCCGCGGCCAGCCCGCGCCGAAAGGCTCAAGCGCCTCAAGCTCTGCGCAGAGATCGAGCGAGAGCGCGTCGGGCGGAAGCTCAAGGTCGACTTCGAGGCAGGGCACGCCGTCCTCTTCGCAGAGCAGGCCCGCGGCGTGCTCGTTCAGACGACGCCGAAGCTCCGCGACGTTCTTGCGCCGGACGGCGAGGCCCGCGGCGTGCGCGTGGCCGCCGAAGGCTTCGAGCAGGTCGGCGCAAGCAGTCAAAGCGTCGAGCATGTGGAAGGCGTCTGTGCTGCGCGCGGAGCCGTGGCCCGCGCCGTCTTCGTCGAGCGAGATGACGACCGCGGGCCGTCCGAGCTTCTCGCAAATCTTCGACGCGGCGAGGCCGACGACCCCTCGGTGCCAGCCCTCGCCCGCGACGACGACGACCGACGTCTCCTCCGCGCCCCAGAACTCCAGCTCGGCCAGCGCGCGCTCCGTCACCTGCTGCTGCACTTCGCGCCGCTCGCGGTTGCGCGCGTCGAGGTGCTCGGCCAGGCGTCGCGCCTCTGCGGCGTCCTTCGTCTCGAACAGCTCGACGACGGCCCGCGCAGCGTCCATGCGACCCGCCGCGTTGATGCGGGGCCCCAGGCGGAAGCCGAGGTCGAAGGCGCGCGCGTCACGGCCCACGCCCGCGATCTCCATCAAAGCGCGCAGCCCCGGATTGGTCGCGCGGTGTAAATCCTTCAGTCCGAGCGCGACGATTGAACGGTTCTCGCCCACGAGCTGCGCCACGTCGGCCACAGTCCCGATGGCGACGACCTTGAGGAAGCCCGGCATTAAACTCTCGCGCCCTCGCTCGCGCAAGACGGCGTGCGCGAGCTTGAAGGCGACGCCGACGCCCGCGAGATTCTTGTCGGGGTACGCGCAAGCCTTCTGGTTCGGATTCAGGACGGCGAAGGCGGGCGGCGCGCCCTCTTCGTCGTCGGGCAGGTGATGGTCTGTGACGATCACGTCGAGGCCGTTCGCACGCGCCCACTCCAGAGGCTCGTGCGCGCGTATGCCGCAGTCGACGCTGATGACGAGCGTGTAGCCTTCGGCCTTCGCGCGTTCGAGCACGTCCCGACGAATGCCGTAGCCTTCCGTGAAGCGGTGCGGCACGTGGTAGCCGGTCTGCGCGCCGAGGACTTCGAGCGCGCGGCGCAGGACGACCGTCCCCGTAGTTCCGTCAACGTCGTAGTCGCCGTAAATCAGAATCCGCTCGCCCGCGTCCACTGCGCGCAGAACGCGCGCCGACGCCTCGCGCATACCGAGCATGAGGAGCGGGTCGTGGAGCTGTTCAAGCGAGGGCTTGAG
>JALZHC010000406.1 GCA_030914105.1 Acidobacteriota bacterium | reverse complement strand
CGCGGGTGCTTTACAGTACCGCGCGCGGAAGCCTCGCGGATCTGCGTTACTAAATCACGCCCGCTCGCAGAAAGCACTACCCGCTCGCTACCGCTCGCGGTACTGTACTCCTCGCATGCGGCGTCGCTGCGCCGGCCGGCTAAGTGTGTGCTAGTCTCGGCGCGTGGACTTGTGGAAGGAGGCCGTCATCGCCGGGGCGGCGTTCGCGGCGGGGCTGATCAACTCGATTGCGGGAGGGGGCACGCTCGTCTCTTTTCCCGCGCTCCTCTGGACGGGGCGCGACCCCGTCCTCGCCAGCGCGACGAGCACCGTCGCGCTCTGGCCCGCCTCGCTCGCCGGCGCTTACGGCTTTCGCCGCGAGCAGAAAGGCGGCGCGCGCCTCTTCCTTCTCTTCGCCGCGCCGTCGCTCGCGGGCGGCATCTTCGGCGCAGTGCTGCTGCTACGCACGCCCTCGCACACGTTCGCCCGCCTCGTCCCCTTCCTCATACTCTTCGCCACGCTGCTGCTCGCCGTACAGGAGCCGCTCTCGCGCAGACTCCGCGGCGCGCGTCGAGAAGGAGGAGGCGCGCGCGTCGATGAGCGACGCGGCGCGGGCGTTGACGTAACGCACGGCGACGGCGTTAACGAAACGAGCGGCGTTGACGAACGAGGCGGCGCGGCTCACGCCGGAGAGACTTCGCGCGCGTGGTGGGCGGGCGCGCTCGTCTTTCAGTTCTTCGTGGGCGTCTACGGCGGCTACTTCGGCGCTGGAATAGGCATCCTGATGCTGGCGGCGCTCGGCCTGCTCGGCTTCAACGACATCCACCGGATGAACGCGCTCAAGAACCTGCTCGCCCTCTGCATCAACGGCGTCGCCGCCCTCTACTTCGTCGCGTCCGGCGCGGTCATCTGGGCCGACGTGCTCGTGATGACGCTGGCGGCGGTCGCCGGCGGCTACTCCGGCGCGCGCCTCGCCTACCGCCTCGGACGACGCTTCGTCCGCCTCGCCGTCATCGCCATCGGCCTCGCGATGAGCATCTCGCTCTTCTTCAAGTGATAAGAGGAGTCTCGGAGTCTGGAGTCTCGGAGTCTGAAGTCAGAAACCACCGGCCTTCGACTCCCGACTCTCAGACTCCAGACTCCGGACTGTATTTCTTATCACTTGTCACTCATCACTTATCACTTCTTCACAGTCCCCGCGCGCCGAAGGTGTCACACTGTTTGAGGTCGCCCGTGCTGAAGCCCTGTCGGAACCAGCGGACGCGCTGCTCGGAGGTGCCGTGCGTGAAGGAGTCCGGGACGACGTAGCCGCGCGACTGCATCTGTAACTTATCGTCGCCGATGGCCGAGGCCGCGCGCAGAGCCTCTTCCACGTCGCCGGGTTCGAGCTGGCCGCGCCGCTGCGCGTAGTAACCCCACACGCCCGCGTAGCAGTCGGCCTGAAGCTCCAGGCGGACGGAGAGCTGGTTGGCCTGCGCCTCGCCCGCGCGCCTTTGCAGCGCCGTCACTTTGTCGGACGTGCCGAGAAGGTTCTGGACGTGGTGGCCGACCTCGTGCGCGATGACGTAAGCCTGCGCGAAGTCGCCGGGCGCGCGGAAGCGCTGGCGCAGCTCGTCGTAGAAGGAGAGGTCTATGTAGACGCGCTCGTCGCCGGGACAGTAGAAGGGGCCGACCGCCGCGCTGCCAGCGCCGCAGGCCGTGTCGGTCTGGCCCTCGAAGAGCACGAGCGTCGGCTGCCGGTATGCTTGCCCGCCCTGCCTGAAGACATCGCCCCAAACGTCCTCTGTGCTCGCCAGCACACGGCGGACGAAGCGCGTCATCTCGTCTTCCTGCTGGCTGGGCGCGCGCCCGGTCTGCGTCGCAGGGGCCGTCTGGGAGTCCGGGCCGCCGCTCAGCAGTTGGCGCGGGTCAACTCCGAAGATGAGTGCGAGGACGGCGACCAGCAGAGTGCCGATGCCGCCCAGCGCGATGCCGCCGCGACCGATGCCGCGCCGGTCTTCAACGTTACTGCTCTCCCGCTCTTCGTCAAGATTCATCCTCAACTCCCGTGCGATCTGTAATGCGAACGCCCGAACGGCGGCGTCCGTGTCTTGGAGAGAGTCTCCTCGTCGCGGCTTCGTCCGTCGTGTTCATCCTGGGAGAGTTACGTCGGCCCTTATCTTAGCCCGCGCGCCTTCTGCCTTCTGTGTTCGCGAGCCAACAAATCTGTTGCGGGGAAGCGCGGGGGCAAACATAATGGCGGCATGACGGAGCCGACGAACGCCAAGCAGCGCGCGGGTTTCAAGGCGGTCGAGTTCATCGAGGACGGCATGACCGTCGGCCTCGGCACAGGCTCGACCGCTTACTGGATGGTCGAGCGTCTGGGCGAGCGCGTGCGCGCGGGCCTGCGCGTGCGCGGCGTGCCGACCTCGCGCCGCACGGAAGAGCAGGCGCGGCGCCTGGGAATCCCGCTCGCGACCTTCGACGAAGTCCGCCAGCTCGACCTCGCCATTGACGGCGCGGACGAGATCGGCCCCGGCCTCGCGCTCATCAAGGGCGGCGGGGGCGCGCTCCTGCGCGAGAAGCTGGTCGCGGCGGCGGCGCGCCGCTTCGTCGTCATCGCCGACGCGGGCAAGCGTGTCTCTGTGCTCGGACGGTTTCCGCTCCCCGTAGAGGTCGTGCCGTTCGCCTGGGAGGTGACGGCGCTGCGCGTCGCCTCCGTCACGCGCGCCGAGCCGACCTTACGCCGCACGGAAGGCGGCGACGTTTACTTCACCGACAACGGCAACTACATACTCGACTGCCGCTGCGGCGAGATTCCCGACCCGGAGAAGACCGAGCGCGAGCTGAAGCTTCTGACCGGCGTCGTCGAGTGCGGCCTCTTCGTCCGCATGGCCGACCTCGCCATCGTCGCGACCGACGACGAAGTGGAAGTCATCGAGCGAAGCCTCTAGGCAGTAGCCCGACCGTCAGGGAGGGCGTTCTCGGAAGGATGAAAGATGAAGGCAGAAGGATGAAAGCCTTGCTGAAGAGCATCCACTTCATCCTTCATCCTTCCGCCTTCATCCCTTCAGTGTAGCCCGCCGCCCCACGAGTCTTCCTGGTTCGCGTCGTGCTTGCCGACCTTCGGCTCGGCGTGCGCGTCTTTGTCTTTGGGCGCGCGCCGCTCCTCGTTCGGCGTCGCGCTCGGCGGCCCCGGACGCCCGCGCACCTGCGGCTCGTCGTCCTTCCCGGCCATGTCCTTCCGCTTCGCCATCACACACCTCCCGCCGCGTTTGAGTCAATCGGCCTGCGGCGCGAACTGCTCCGCCCTCACCTTTTGCTCTTCGCTCTTCGGTTGTTGCCCTGCGCGGCCAGGCGGTCGCGGCGCACGACGCCCGCCGTTCCCGTCCCGCGCCTCTTCTTCGAGGCGAGCACGCGCCGGCCCGACGTGCTCACGGCCTCTACCAGCCCTTGATCTTCAAGGCGTCGCAGCGCGTTGCGCACGATGTTGCGGCTGACGCCGAGCTGAAGGGCGAGCGCACGCTCCGATGTGACGGCCTCGCCGGGGCCGAGTTTGCCGGCGAGGATGGCGCTCGCGATCTGGTTGAATATCTGCTGAGTCTTCGTCTCGTCCGACCCGGCCCGGATGCGTATGTGTAAGTCCGGCATGAAAACACCCCCTTGTAATAGTGACAAGTGATGAGTGATAAGTGATAAGTGGCTGCTGCTCTTTCTTATCACTTATCACTCATCACTTCTTCTTGCCTTCGCGAGCAGCTCGCGCACCTCTTCGTCGGTCGTCTGCGAGAAGTCCTGGTACCAGCGCCCGACGCCGCGGAAGGGTTCCGGCGTCTCGGCGCAGACGACCTCGTCAACCTCTGCGCGCAGCTCCTCGCACGTCTCGCGCGACGCCACGGGCACGGCCACGACGACGCGCTCCGGCTCCTGCCGACGCACGGCCTCTGCGGCGGCGCGCATTGTCGAGCCGGTCGCCAGCCCGTCGTCCACGAGGATGACCGTGCGCCCGCGCGCTTCGGGCGCAGGCACGTCGCCGAGGTATGCGCGCTCGCGCCGCTCAAGCTCCGTGCGCTCGCGCGCGGTCACCTCCTCGAACGCCTCGCCGCCGATGCCAAGCTCGCGCACGACTGCCTCGTTGACGACGCACACGCCGCCCGACGCGATGGCCCCCATCGCCAGCTCCTCGTGTCCGGGCACGCCGAGCTTGCGCACCAGGAAGACTCCGAGCGGCGAACGGAGAGCGCGCGCCACCTCGAAGGCGACGGGTAGGCCGCCGCGCGGAAGCGCCAGGATCAGCACGCCTGAGCGGCCCGCGTACTCCCCCAGCCGCGCGGCCAAACGCCTGCCCGCGTCTGTGCGGTCACGGAAAAGCAACTTCGGAATTTTTGATTCTTGATTTGCGATTTTTGATTTTGAAAGCTGTCAGCAGTCAGCGCTCAGCTTCTTGGTTTTAGCTGAAAGCTGAGCGCTGAACGCTTCCTCAATCGCAAATCAAAAATTCAAAATCAAAAATTCACTCAGCTTCTGCCCGCGGCCTTCGAGGACCTGCCGCTCGTGCCCGCGTCGGGCGCAGCGGGAGTGTCGGACGTGAGTGTCGCGTCCGACGCGCCGGCGCCGGTATCGGCTGCCCCGCTTCCACAGCCGCTTCCAGTCCGGGGTCTATCGCGCCGATCTCCTGGCC
>JALZHC010000405.1 GCA_030914105.1 Acidobacteriota bacterium | reverse complement strand
GTCAGCCTTGTGGCGAAGACGAGGTGCGCCGTCGAGCTGACGGGGATGAACTCGGTCAGCCCCTGGACGATGCCGAGGACGATGGCCTGGATGATGTTCATTTTCCTTTACGTGGTGCCGACAAGATGACGAAGGCCGGAAAAGCGACGGCGTTCATCTCGAAGAGAGCAATGGCAACGGGGGCGACTGTCGGAACGTTTTGGTCATGGCCGAAGAGTATAATCACAGGGTACGCGATACACAGCCCTATCAGACTTCCCGCAAGCCCGAACACACTACCCTGATGCGCCGCGCCGACGTAAGCAGACAGAATGAGAGACGCCATCACCACGAAGCCGATTACGTAGGATAGTAGAAGCCGTCTCTTCATCTTCGAGTCAGTCGCGGAACGAAGTGTTTGACGCGAAGCGGTCGTAGATGGCGTTAGGCAGGTGCTTCAACATCCTCACCAGCCCGGCGAGCTGCCACGGGAAGGCGTAGGTGCGCGCGCGGCGCTCGACGGCGCGCAGGATGCGGCAGGCCGCGTCGTCGGGTTCGAGGAGGAAGGGCAGCTTCTTCTTCCGGTTCGCGGTCATCGGCGTGCGTATGAAGCCGGGGTGGATGACGGTCACGTCAATGCCGCTCCGGCGCAGGTCAACGCGCATGCTCTCGAAGAAGGTCGAGACGGCGGCCTTGCTCGCGCTGTACGCGCCGGAGCGCGGCATCCCGCGATAAGACGCGAGGCTGGAGATGGCGACCAGATGGCCGCGCCCGCGCGCGAGCATGTCGGGCAGCACCGCCGCCACGCTGTTGACGACGCCGACGACGTTGATCGAGATCACGTCCGTCGCCTCCGCGGCGTCAAGCTCCGCGCCGAAGGTCGTCGTGCTCATCCCGGCGTTGGCGATGAGGATATCAACCCCGCCCCACCTCTCGCGCACGCGCGCGGCCACCGTCTTCATCTCCTCCGCGTTGCGCACGTCCGCCGGCAAAGCCATGGCCTGCCCGCCCGCGCGCTCGACCTCCTCCGCAACCTTCAACAACTCCGCGCCGCGCCGCGCCGTCAGGCCCACACGCGCCCCGCGCCTCCCCAGCTCGACCGCCAGCGCGCGACCGATGCCACTCGACGCGCCGGTCACGAGCACGACCCTGTCCTTCCACTCGTAAGGCATCTCAACAAAGCTCGGCGACGTGCTCGCCGAGGACGCGCAGAGCTTTTCCTAAATCTTCCTGCTTGATTAAAAGGTGGTCGCGCGAGAAGGCCGAGAGCGCGCCGACCGCGACGCCCGCCGCGGCCAGCAGCTCCGTCACGCGCGCGAGAAAGCCCACGACGTTCCAGGGCAGCTCGATGTCTAAGGTAACGAGCCGGAAGCCCGCTTCGACCTTCGCGTCGCGCGCGGCGTGGCGCATCGCGCGCCAGTCGTCTTCTTCGAGCAGCAGCGTTACTTCAAAAGGGTCGCGCAGCAGCATGAAGAGAGAATCTCGCGCCGGACTCAGCTCCGGGTCTTCGAGCAGGCGCGACCACTCTTCCTGCCGCAGGCCGACGAGGACGAACGTGGCGGGCGCGACCTCGACCCGCGCGCGGCTCAGGAGTTCGGACAAGTCTGCGTCTCGCATGAAGTGCGGCGGTTCGTTCGTCGGCGTCCCCGCTCAGACCTGCACGACGACGGGCATGATGACGGGGCGCGTGCCGGTCTGTTTCTGGATGAAGCGCTTGAGTTCGACGCGGACGCGCTCTTTGAGGAGCGAGGCGTCGCGCCGCTCGTCGCGCGAGGCGGCGTTGACGGCCTCGGCGACGACGCGCTGCATGTCGCGGAGAAAGTCCGCCGAGTCGCCGTTGCCGTCGAGGCCCAACACGCCGCGCGCGACGATTTCGGGCGCGGCCTCAAGCTCCCCGGTCTCTTCGCTCACGGTGACGACGGGCGTAACGACGCCGTCGTAGGCGAGCTGTCGGCGCTCGCGCACGACCTCGCCGTCAATCTCCTCGAAGCCTGAGTCGTCGATGAAGGTGCGGCCCACGTCGCGCTTGTCAATGATGGTGGCGCGCTCGCCGTCGAGTTCCAAAACGTCGCCGTTCTCGATGAGGATGATGTTCTCTTCGGGGAAGTCGCAGTGGTTCTTCAGAAATTCCTTGTGGCGGTAGAGCATCCGGTATTCGCCGTGCACGGGGACGACGAACTTCGGCCTGACCGCCTCGGTCATGATGCGGATGTCCTCTTGCGAGGCGTGGCCGCTGACGTGTATGAGCCGTCGCTTCTCGTCGATGATTGCAGCGCCGCGCTTGTAAATCCCGCCGATGAGGCGCGAGATGGCGCGCTCGTTGCCGGGGATGATGCGCGCCGAGAGAATGACCGTGTCGCCCTCTTCAATCGAGAGGCCCTTGTATGACTGCGAGGACAACTGCGAGAGGGCGGCGCGCGGCTCGCCCTGCGAACCCGTGACGAGGTAGACGATTTCGTGGTCGGCGAGCTTGCGCGAATCCTGAAGCGAGACGAGCATGCCTTCGTGGAGGTCGAGGTAGCCGAGCCGCTCTGCGATCTCGACGTTCTTGACCATCGAGCGACCGAGCACACAGACCTTGCGGTCGAACTGCTGCGCCACGTCAATGACGATTTGCAGGCGGTGAATCGAGGAGGCGAACGTGGCGACGAAGATGCGCCCCTCGGCCTCCGAGAAAATCTCCTCGAAGTCGGGGATGACGGCGCGCTCCGAGGGCGTGCGGCCGGGCACGGTCGCGTTCGTCGAGTCGGACGTTAAGGCGAGCACGCCCTCCTGGCCGTAGCGGCGAAGGGTTCTGAGGTCAATCGGCTCGCCGATGACGGGCGTCTCGTCAACCTTATAGTCGCCGGTGTGGATGAGCGTGCCCAAGGGCGTCGTGATGGCGAGGGCGAAGCAGTCAACGAGCGAGTGCGAGACGCGTATGAACTCGACCTCGAACTCCCCGATCTCGACGCGGTCGCGCGGCTCGACGCGGTGCAGGAGCACTTCGTCCAGAAGCTCGTGCTCTTCGAGCTTGCTCTCGATCAGCCCCATCGTGAAGTGCGAGGCGTAGACGGGGACGTTGAATTTTTTCAGCACGTAGGGGAGCGCGCCGATGTGGTCTTCGTGGCCGTGCGTGATGACGACGGCGATGATGTTCTCGCGGTACTCTTCGAGGAAGTCGAAGTCCGGGATGCACACGTCCACGCCGTAGGCGCTCTCTTCGGGAAAGCCCATCCCGACGTCGACGAGGATCATGTCCTCGCTGTAGCGCAAGGCAAAGCAGTTGCTCCCGAACTCGCCGAGTCCGCCGAGGGGGATCAGCTCAATCACATTACTCACTTCTTTACAGTTCTCTCCAAACCGGCGTGGCCCGTGCGCCCGCCGCGAGCTAAACAGACGGGGGGATTAAGGGCGGAGTATAGCACAGACGGGCGCTTATCCTCAGCGCGCGGTCTGCGGGACTGGGCGATTCATTCTGGTGTGTAAAGGACGGTGTAGTTCACCGCAGAGGCGCAGAGTTCGCAGAGGGGGCGCTGAGGAATGCAAGTCTTCAACTCTCAACTTTGAGTTTAAAGCTCAAGCCTCTGCGCTTCCTCCGCGAACTCTGCGCCTGCGGCGGTGAGTTTTATGTGCTCCAGGCTCAAGCATGAAGAAACCTGGCCCGCGGAGTTTCGGCGGCGCGCGGGCTTTTGTTAACATGACCGAGTTCCCCGCCCTTCACCCTTCCGCGCGAGGCGGCAAGCCGCGGGCCGGCGAACCGAACTTCCGACACTTCAGGACTTTCAGAGATGACGCACGAAGAGTTCATTGAGACTGTCAACCGTCTGGAGCAGTACGCGCGCCGCGAGCCTTCTAAGTACAGGCTGCGCGTCGGGCTGCTGGCGGCGCTCGGCTACGCCTACCTTCTGCTCGCGCTCGCCGTCCTCCTCTGCCTGTTCGGCGGCGTTATCTACCTGATGTTCGAGGGCGGCCACTTCAACTTTCTGGAGGTGAAGTTCGCGCTGGTGCTTCTGACGCTGGCCGCGGTCGTCGCGCGCGCGCTGTGGGTGAAGGTTCCCGCGCCGACGGGCGTCGAGATCGGGCGCGAGGAGGCCCCGCAGCTCTTCGCGCTCGCCGACGAGCTGACCAGAGAGTTGGAAGCGCCGCGCGTCCATACCGTGCTGGTCAACGGCGCTTACAACGCCTCGCTCTCGCAGGTGCCGCGCCTCGGCATCTTCGGCTGGCACCGAAACTACCTCACGCTCGGCCTGCCGCTCATGCAGGCGCTCACGCCCGAACAGTTCCGCGCCGTCGTCGCGCACGAGCTGGGCCACCTCTCCGGCAACCACGGGCGTTTCGGAAGCTGGATTTACCGCGTGCGCATGACCTGGGCGCAACTGCTCGAACGTCTCGCGCGCGAGCGCCGCCGCGGCTCAGCCGTCTTCACCAGGTTCGTCAACTGGTACGCGCCGCACTTTAACGCCTACTCCTTCGTTCTCGCGCGCCAGCACGAGTACGACGCCGACCGCGCCGCCGCACAGGCCGCCGGGCCGCGCGACACAGCCGAGGCCCTCGCCGTCATCGAGCTGAAAGGCTCTTACCTCTCCGAGCGTTACTGGCCCGCAGTCTTCAGCCGCGCGGACGAGCAGGCCGAGCCGACGCGCGGCTCATACGCGGGCATGGCCGAGGCTCTGCGCGGCACTGTGC
>JALZHC010000404.1 GCA_030914105.1 Acidobacteriota bacterium | reverse complement strand
ACGACCGGCAGGCCGTGGACGGCGTCGCGCAGCCGCGCCGTCAAAGAGTTGTTGAGCTCTTCGCGCTCGCGCCCGACGCAGACCGTGAGCCAGCGCAGGTAGTCGGCGGCGGCACGCCACTCGGCGGCGGCGTCGCGCGGCGCGAGCGCGTGCTCGGCGACGATCTCGCGGTAGAGCGCGACGAGTTCGTCAACCGTCTTCTCCCGGTCGGCTGATGCGCGGACGCGGCGCGAGACTTCGGCGGCGTCCGCCGCGTCGTAGCGGGAGATTTCGCGCGCGAGGCTGTCGGGGCGCAGCTCGTTCTGGAGGGTTCGGATTCCGAAGTTGAGACGGCGCAGGCGCGCTAAGTCAGCGGAGGTGACGAGCGGGCCCGCGCCCGCCGAGTCGCAGAGCACGACCGACGCCCCGACGGCCAGCGCTTCGAGCGCGCAACGCGCCTTGGCGAAGACAAGGTCGTATCGGCCCAGAACTTTCTCCGGCTCTTCGAGCGCGCGCTGGCCGCCCGCCAGGTCGAGCTTGATGTCGGCGCGCGCGCACGCCTCGCGCACGACCGGGGCGTGTCGCTCGGCACTGTTGCTGAAGACGAGCGCGCGACGCGGGCGCGGCGGGAGCGGCCCGCGCGGCAGAAAGCGCGTGAGGTCGACCGCGTTGAGGACGACGCGCGTGCGCTCTTCGGGGACGCCCGCCTCGAAGAGCAGGCGGTCGCGGCACGTGTCGTCGACGGCGAGGTAGCGGAGTATGCGCGGGTGGCGCGGCGGCGTCTCGTTCCAGGGGAGCCAGCCGTGGCAGAAGAAGAGCGCGGGTGTCTCGCTGAAGTGGAGGAGCGCCGTCATCGTCTCGGCGTGGTGCTGGCCGTGGATGATGTCGGGCGGCGCGGAGATTTTATTCAGGTCGTCGACGACGGGGATCGTCGCTTCGCGCAAACGGCGTGCGCCCTCGCCCGTCCGGGTCGTGTAGACGACGGGCGCGTGGCCGCGCCGCAGCAGGCCGAGCGCGAGGTCGCGGACGTAGACCTCCGTGCCCGTCAGCCCGGCGAGCGAGTGGTTCGTGATTAAGACCCGGAGGCCGCCCATCAAACTCTCCTCAAGGCGTTAAGGGACAGCCCCCGCGCCGAAAGTTTCGCAACAGCATTTTGACGGTGTCCTATTCTGGCAGCGAACGCTGCGCGCCGTAAAGTGAAAATGAAAAAGTCGGCTGCGAGAAAGTGAAAATGAGAAGGTCGGCGGCGGGCCTTCCGGCGCAAGGTCGGCGGGTGGTCTACGGGTTCAGATAAAATCCGAGCGGCTGTACGCGCGCCGGAGAAGTTTCGGAACCGCGGTGCGGGGCGCGGCGTGAGAAGCGTGAGGGTAAAAATTCTCAGGAGGTCTTCGTGTCTATGAAACACAAAGCACTGCTCGCCCTGTCGGCGTTCGCGCTGCTCGCCTCGACCGCCGTCGCCGCGAGCGCGCAAAACGCGACGCCCGCGCTGCCGGCTCAGCCGGAACCGCCGGCCCCTTTCGCCGCGCAAGCGCCTTCGACGCCGCCCGCGCCCTCGACCGTGCCCGCACCTTCAATCATACCCGCACCCGCGATAGCGCCCGCGCCCTTCGCCACGACCTTCTTCGACGGCGGCAACTTCCTCGGCGTCCACGTCGAGGAGGTGACGCGCGAGAACGCGGGGCGCTACGGAGTGGCGGGCGAGCCGCGCGGCGTCGGCGTCCGAGAGGTCGTCAAGGGCAGCCCCGCCGAGCGCGCGGGTCTGCGTGCGGGCGACGTGATCGTGCGCTTCGACGGCGAGGCCGTGACGAGCGTGCGCAAGCTGAGCCGCCTGATCGAAGAGTCTGCGCCGGAGCACGCGGCGCGGCTCACAGTCCTGCGCAATGGCTCCGAGCAGGAAGTCTCGGTCACGCTGGCGAGCGAGAGGCAGTTCGTGCCGACGATTGAGAACGGCGTCATGAGCGGCGCGCTCGGCCCGCTTAACCTCGCCGACACGCAAAGGTTCAGCGAGGAGTGGGCCAGGAACTCCGAGAAGTGGCGGCAGCAGAGCGAGGAGATGAGCAAGAAGCTGGAGGAGCTGGGGCGCGAACACCCCGGCGTCTTCGCGCTCGGCGGCGGGCGTCGCATCGGCGTCGGGACGCAGACGCTCGGCAAGCAGCTCGCAGACTACTTCGGCGTCTCGCACGGCGTTCTGGTCAGCTCAGTCGAGTCGAACAGCCCCGCCGAGCGCGCGGGCCTGCGCGCGGGCGATGTCATTACGGCGGCGGACGGGAAGGAGATCAACAACGCGGGCGACCTCGTCCGCGCGCTCGCCGGCAGGGAAGGGGGCAAGGACGACGGCGAGGTGACGCTTTCGATCACGCGCGAACACAAACAGCGCACCGTGCGCGTCAAGCCGGAGCGCGGCGGGCCGCAAGGTCTGTACATCAACCCCGGCGACTTCCGAGTCCTCGCGCCCGTGGCCTCGGTCGTTCCGCCGCGCGTCGTCGTCGCGCCGCAGCGCATTGTCGTCGCGCCGCGCGCGCTGATGGCCCTGCCGCGGACACCAGTAGCGCCGCGCGCCGTCGCCCCGCCGCGTGTGCGCGTGCCGCCGGTGCGAATGAGAGTGTTCGGCCCCGGCGACCGCGTTCTTTAAGCCGGAGCGCGCACGCGTCTTTCAGTTCAGGGCTGCGACGGCCCAGCCCGCGTCGGCGGCGCGCGAGAGAGGCCCGCCGAAAAAATTGGTTCACTAAAAAGCTCAAGCCGACTGCGAATGACGCTCGCAGTCGGCTTGAGCTTTGTTAATTGCGGCACGTCCGGCCTCGCGGCGACGGGCGCGCACGTTCAAGTGCTCACTGATACTTGTTGACCCAGTCGATGTAGCACTTGTTGTCGGAGGCGGCGAGGTTGCGCTGGACGAGGAAGTCGCGGGTGCCAAGGTGCATGTTCGCCCACGCGCCGTTCGCCGTCTGGTACTGGTGCGAGCTGAACGTCCAGGCGCACTTGTCGGCGTTCTCAGCGCCGCTGCTGTCGGCCCAGCCCGAGCGCGGGTCGGGGTCGGTCGTCGCCTCCTCGAACTCGTGGGCGATGACGGAGATCATGCCGTCGACGCCGGCGTTGCCGTTCGGGCTGGTCGTCTGCGCGGCGCAGGCCGAGAGGCAGCGATTGGCGTTGCCGACGAAGGAGTAGCGCACGCGCCCGTTCGAGATGAGCGAAGAGGAGGCGGAGGTATGCCAGCCGCAATACTGCGAGCAGAAGCCCGACTGCTCGCTCACGTCAGAAGAGGAGAGCACGAAGTAGACGCCGTTGGCGTCGCGCGGGAGCGCGCCGGCGTTGAGCGCGTCGTTGACGATGGTCAGGATGGTCGCGTCGCGCAGGCGCGTGCCGTGCGAGTAGCCGGGGCTGGTCTCGCCGCCGACGCCGCCGGTCGCGCCGGTGATGGAGTAGCCGCCGGCGTTGTACCCGGCGGTGTTAATCAGGAAGTAGTTCGAGTTGCTCTCGTTGTTCAGGAAGTCGCGGACGATCTGCTGACCGGCGGGCGTGTCGGAGCCGTTGGTCTGGTTCCAGTTACCGTACCAGATGAGGTACGCCGTCGGCGTTCCGATGAGCGGGCCGCCGTGGTAGGTGATGGCCGAGAGCGCAGCGGTGCCGCCCGCCGTCAAGGCCCTGCCGGGCACGGCGGCGCCGGTGTTCGTCTCCGGGCCGCGGTCGGGCAGGCTGTCGGGGTTGACGCCGTGGACGATGGGGCCGCGGCCTTCCTGCGCGTGTGCGGTGTTGATGAACTGTGCGGCGCGGAACAGGCAGACGGCTGCGAGAACCGCGAGGGTGATGCTGAGAATTCTCTTCATTAGTGTCTCCTCACGAGTTGTCTGGCTCAGGCAGAGAGGCTTTGAGCCTCTCGCTCATTAGAAGGTGAGCGGGTTTAAACTACAGACCTCCCCTGGCTGGAAGGCCCCGGCGAATAATAGCCTCGGACTGTCAAAGGAACGCGCCGCGCCGCTCGATGAGGAAATGACGAATCGGTTGCCGCGCTGCAAGCTTGCCCGTGCCGGGCAGACCTTTATGAAAGCGAACTTACCAACGACCGTCTGTTTGGGGCTAGAACCGGAGTGTGATGGGGCAGGCTCTTATCGCACAAAGAGGCGAGCGCCGTCAAGCGGAAAAGTACGGGGCCGCGGCGCGCGGCGCGCGGGCAGACTTTCGGGCAGAGGATGAACAAAGCGCCCGCATAAGAACGTTCGTTTAGAGACGGGCCGCGCACGTCGGTTCGAGCTGCAAAGCGAGTCGGCGGGCCGGAGCAAGCCTCTAAAAAGGAAGAGGCGGATAGATGAGAAAAGGCGGAAGGCAGTCGGTTGAATCTATCACCGACCGCCTTCCGCCTTGTGCTTATTGAATTGTGCGTCGCCTAGTTGTGCGTCGAGTCAATCATGCAGAGGTCGCCGCTGGTCTGGTGCCAGAGGTTGCGCTGGATGAGGAAGTCGCGCGTGCCGAGGTGGACGTTGGCCCAAGCGCCGTTGGCCGTCTGATACTGGAAGTGGCCGAACGTCCAGGCGCACTTGTCGGCGTTCTCAGCGCCGCCGCTGTCGGCCCAGCCCGTGTGTGGATCGGGGTCGGTCGTCGCCTCTTCGAGTTCGTGCGCGACGACCGAGAGCATGCCGTCAACGCCCGCGTTGCCGTTCGGGCCGGTGGTCTGCGC
>JALZHC010000965.1 GCA_030914105.1 Acidobacteriota bacterium | reverse complement strand
GAGTGCAGGCGGTCGACGGCCTCCATCACAGTGTTGACGGCGGTGTCGAAGCCGAAGGGGAAGTCCGTGCCGTCGAGGTCGTTGTCAATCGTCTTGGGCACGCCGACGAGCGGCAGCCCTTGCGCGCGCCACATGTCGCGCGCCGCGCGCAGAGTGCCCTCGCCGCCGGCGACGATGAGGGCGTCGAGCGCGTGTGCGTCCCAGGTCGCGCGGATGCGTTCGATGTAGTCGTCGCCGTCGTTAGGGTTCGTGCGCGAGGTGCCGAGGATGGTTCCGCCGCGCGGGAGAATGCCGGCGACAGACTCGCGCGTCAGAGGACGCAGGTCGTCCTCGATCAGGCCGCGCCAGCCGTTGGCGATGCCGAGCACCGACGCGTCTTCTTCGAGCGCCGCACGCCTGACGACGGCGCGGATGACGGCGTTCAGGCCGGGGCAGTCGCCGCCCCCAGTTAAGATTCCGACACGAAGGCCCATGCGCGCATCCTCGAAAGCAACAGCTGACGACTCAAGACCGCCCGCCCGCGACCCACAATTGATTTGGGTTGTGCACCGCGCCTATAATCTCGCGATAAAACGGAACGTGTCAAACGACATCTTTCTAAACGGCGCGGCGGGCGAAGAAGAGTTGCGCGCGCAGCAGACGGGAGAGGACGAGCGCGCACGACTGGCGGCGCGGACGCGTGGCGGTCTTCTGACGCTCGGCGTGGAGACGGCGACGGAGAAACGGAGCGCGGCGGTCGCGCGCGGCGTCGAGCTTCTGGCCGAGCGCCTGAGCGAGCTGCGCGAGGGCGGGACGGCGGCAGGCGTCCTCGAAGAGATTGACCGCGCGCTCGCGGACGCGCGCGTCCGGCTCGAAGAGGTCGAGCTGTTCGCTGTGGCCAAGGGGCCTGGGAGCTTCACGGGCCTTCGCTCCGGCCTGGCGACTTTGAAGGCTCTGGCGGTGACGCTGGGCAGGCCGCTCGTCGGCGTCCCGACGCTGCACGCGCTGGCCCACGCGGCGCGTCCCGCCGAGCGTCTGGTAGCTTTGATACCGGCGGGGCGCGGAGAGGTCTTCGCGCAACTGCTCGGCGTCGACGAAGCGGGCGTCGTCAGAGAGCTGAGCGGGCCTTCACACGTCGCGCCGGCGCGTCTTCTTGAGAGCTTGAAGGGCCTGGGCGGCGGCGTGAAGTGGGCCGGCGACGGCGCGTTCAAGTACGTCGAGTTGATAAGAGAGGCGGCAGAGGCATCGGGCCTCAAGTTCGTAGAGGTCGACGCCTCCGCGGCTTCGCCGGCGCGCGACGAGTGGTTGCTCGCGCGGACGCACGCGGGCCTTGCGGCGGACGTCGCGTCGCTCGGACAGTCGAGCTATCTGGGCGGGGACGCGGGCGTCGCGGACGAAGTCAGGGCACTCTATGTTAGGCCCTCGGACGCGGAGATCAAAGGTTAACTCACGCAGGCCAACGTTTAATTCGGACGCGGAGAGCAAGGGTTGATGTCGAGCGCGGTTCTGAGAATGGAGCTTGAGGAAGCGGGGTGCGCGGTCGTCCCCTTAAGCGAGCACGACCTTCTGGAGGCCGTCGAGATCGAAGAGTCGACGGGCCTGAGTCAGTGGGGCTGGGACGCTTACCGCGCGGAGCTTGCGAGGCCGGAGTCGGTCATGCTCGCGGCGCGGCGCGACGCGCCCGACCCGCAGACGGGGAAGCGCCTGATCGGCTTTGCCGCCGCGCGCGTCAACGCGGACGAGCTGCACATCAACAACATCGGCGTCCGTCCCGAAGCGCGTCGGCGCGGCGTCGGCGGCGCGCTCCTGGCCGCGTGTCTCGAACTCGGCGCGTGTCGCGGCGCGCGCGTCGCCGTCCTCGAAGTGCGCGCCGGAAACGTCGCCGCGCGCGCACTCTACGAGCGCTTGGGCTTCGTCGTCGTGGGCGAGCGGCGTCGGTACTACAAGGAGCCGGTCGAGGACGCGCTCATCATGACCAGGCCGCTCGCGGCAGAGGCTTGAAAGGGTTCGTGAATTGGGCTAACATTTTGCC
>JALZHC010000047.1 GCA_030914105.1 Acidobacteriota bacterium | reverse complement strand
GTTCCGAACTTTCTGCGGCCAACGCCGAGGGCGCGCAATGTAGGTCTTTCTTGAGCTTAAAGCGACTAAGACTCACCGCCGCAGGCGCAGAGAGTGCAGAGGGGGCGCAGAGACTCATAACTACTCAAGCCTCTGGGTATCCTCCGCGTCCTCTGCCCCTCTGCGGTGAATTACCGCGTGCCCTAAGCTCAAGCCGGGAGTTTTAATAGCCAAGGCGCGTTTTCCAAAGGAAAACAGCAAGCCTGCGGCGGGCCGGGGGCGCACAAATCTGTTAAAATTCCCTGCCACAAATCTTGTGACGGCGGTGTTTATGTGTTTGAGAGTGGCGAGATGAGCGAACGAGCGGTAGAGGCTTTGGTTGACTCAGTGCCAGAGACGGTGACAGCGGCAGCGCCGAGCTTCGACGAGGCTTTCACGCTGCACCACCGGGCCGTCTTCCGCGCTGCCTACTCGCTCGTCCGCGATTCCGGATTAGCCGAAGACGTGACCCAGGAGGTCTTTCTCAAGCTCTACCAGCACCTCGGCTCCCTGCAAAACGAGGAGCACGTGCGGCCCTGGCTGCTGCGTGTCGCCACGAACACGGCGCTCAACACGATCCGCAGCCGCAGCCGCGCCGGAGCGCGCGAGGAGGAGTTCGTGAGCGCGGCGACTGTCGGGGCGGGCGGCGCGGGCGTGCCCGTCGGCGTCGAAGCCGACTTCGAGCGGCGCGTCGAGATTGAAGAGGCGCGGCGCGCGCTCGAACAGGTGAAGGAGCCGATGCGGAGCTGCCTGCTCTTGAAGCAGCAGGGGCTTTCGTACCGCGAGATCGCGCAGGCGCTTTCGCTGAACGAGGCGAACGTCGGGAGTTTAATCGCGCGTGGGCGGAAAGAGTTCAAGCGGGTCTACGGGAAGATTGGAGGACGCCGATGATGAGGAGATGTCTGGACGAAGGGCTTCTGCAAGCCTACCTGGACGGCGAACTCTCCCAGGAACAGACGCACGCGGCGGCGGCCCACGTCGCCGCGTGCGAGTCGTGCGCCGCGGCGCTCGCGCAAGCCGAAGGCGAGTCGGCCTTCTTCGCCAAGGCCTTCGCGCCCGACGACTCGGTGCGCGTGCCCTCGGAAGTGCTGCGCTCGCGCATCAGCGCCGCCGTCGCGCAGTTCGAGGCGGGGACAGAAACCAGCCGCACGCCGGGCCGAAGCCTCGGCGGCTTTTTAGCAACGCTTTCGGCTCTCTTCACCTTCACGCCGCAAACGGCCGCGGCCTTCGCCAGCCTGCTCGCCGTCGTCGCCCTCGCCGTCATCTACTTCGCTGTGCTGCGCCAGCCGGGCAAGCCGAGGGACGTTAATCAAGACCGGATTGCGAAGGTCGAGAAGACAACACCGCCGGTCGCGACGAGAATCGAAAACGGGCAGGATGAAGTGCAGCCGGACAAACCAGGTAAGCCCGGCGAAGGCATCTCTCAGCCGACGAACGGCGTGAAGATCATTCCGGCTTCGGCCAGGCGGACGGCGGGCCATCGCGCCTTTGAGCGCAGTCCTGCTGGCCTTCAGCCGAAAGCGCCTGAGCTTCTGCCGGGCGAGAAGGAGTACCAGACGGCCATCGCTTCACTTGAGAAGACGATCAAGCTGGGCGGCGATGCGACGCTGAGGCCCGCCGTGCGCGTGAAGTACGAGCGCGACCTCGCGCTGCTCGATAGCGCCATCACCGAGACGCGGCGCGTGGCCGCCGAGAACCCGAAGGACAAGGACGCCGTCGGCTTCCTGATGTCGGTTTACCAGAGCAAGGTCGAGCTTCTGACGAAGGTCGCGGATCAGGCGCAGGTCGCCGCGCTCGGACGCTGAGTCCCGCGCTTTGATTGACAACAAGAGATTAGCCACCGCAGGCGCACGGAGAAAGCAGCGGGCAGAAAGCAGAAGGCGGCTCGTCCGTCCTGAGATTTGAAATTTCAAATTTGAAATCTGGTTTTAAGTCTCTGTGGCTGCGGTGGCGATTCTGAATCGGACTCATACGAGTTTCATCGAACGGAAGTTTTCAACGCAATGAGATTGTTACCATCAATCGCCGTGCTCACAATCGCCTTCGCGCTCGCGGCCCCCGCCGCGGCCAGAGGCTTGGCCGGGCGCGGCAGACAGGCCGAAGAGAGACAGGCTGAAGGGCAGCGCGAGGCGCAGGGCGCGGACTCCGCAATCGAGCGGAGCGCCGCCGCAGAGAAGGCCGTCGTCGTCTCTCTGTGCGTCGCTTCGGGCGACGTGGTCGTGCGCGGCTGGGATCGCTCGGAGGTGCGTGCGCGCGCGTCCGAAGCGGCCAGCCTCCGCCTGCTGACGCCGAACGTGCAGCCCGCGCCGCGCGTCGAGGTGCTCGTCGCCGAGCACAGGGAAGGGGTGGTTGAGTCGGGCGAGTGCGGCTCTGCCGGAACGCTGGAGCTGAGCGTGCCGCGCGGCGCGACCGTCAACGTCGAGACGCGCGACGGGCACGTCGAGGTCTCCGACGTGGCGGACTTGCGCGCTCACGCCTTGAGCGGCGACGTTGACGTGCGCCGCGTCTCCCACTCGGTCGAGATCTCCTGTCTGAGCGGCGACATCTCGCTCGCGGATTCGAGCGGGCCGGCGGAGGTCAGCACCGTCAGCGGCAACGTCGAGGTGCGCAACGTCCGCGCCTCTGCGGCGGGCGACAGCTTCGATGCCAAGTCCACGAGCGGCGACGTGATGCTCGAAGGCGTCACGCACACGCAGGTGCGCGGCACGGCGGTCAGCGGCAGCGTCGCCTACAGGGGCGCGCTCGTGCGCGGCGGCGACTACGACTTCAAGACCATCTCCGGCGACGTGATGCTGGAGCTGCCCGCCAACTCCTCCTTCAGCCTCCACGCGAAGGTCGTGTTGAGCGGCGACATTCTCACGGACTTCCCCGTCAAGACATCTGCCGGCTCGTCCACGAGCGTGTCTTCGAGCGCGTCCGCGAGCCAGGCGCCCGGCACGCCTCCCGTGCCGCCCGTCGGCGCGATGGGCATGCCTCCGCCGCCGCCCGATTGGAAGCAGAAGCCCGGCAAGAACAAGCTGCCCAAAGAGCCGCAGGGCACGCGCCTCGACGGCACGGTCGGCACGGGCGACGCGGTCGTCAACCTCAGCTCCTTCAGCGGCTCGCTCTACCTGAGAAAGAGATAGCGAGATTAGCGTCAACTCAACCTTGAGCATTGAGCTTGTAGAGTTCAACGCAGAGGCGCAGAGGACGCGGAGGAAGCGCAGAGGAAGGCAAGGCTCAAGCCTCAGCGCCCCCTCTGCGAACTCTGCGCCTCTGCGTTGAGTATTAGCTGCTTTAAGCTCAACGACAAGTAAACTCGCCCGTCCAACGCTCCGGCCCTCTCACGTCATCAGAGCACAAAATTTCCGTGCGGCTCGGCCAACCGAATTCTCGCCGCGGTGTCTTTTCTTACGGAGCTTGTCCCTGGGGACTTTGAGTTTGACCGGTGAAGACGAACTGATCCGGCGGGCGCAGGCAGGAGACCTCGAAGCCTTCTGCCGGCTCGCGCGAGAGTACGAGCGGCGAGTCTACACGCTCGCGCTCCACTACTGCCGCGACCCCGCGGACGCCGAAGACCTCTCGCAGGAGGTCTGGCTCAAGGTCTTCAAGTCGCTCGCGGGCTTCCGCTCCGAGTCGAGCTTTCACACCTGGCTGCGCCGGATTACGGTCAACACATTTCTCAACCACAGGCGGGCCATGCAGTTGACGCGCGAAGACGGACGGACGGCCATCCGGCTCGAAAGCATCGAGGAGTTGGCGGACGAGCCGGCGCTCGCCGAATCTTTAAGCCAAGGCGAGGCGGAGAACGGCTTCCACCAGCGGATTCTGTTCGGGCGCGTCATGCGCGCGCTCGGCGAGCTGAGCGAACAGCAGCGCCTCATCTTCCTGCTCAAGCACAGAGAGGGGATGACCTGTCAGGAGATCGCCGAGGTCTTCGGCTGCTCGGCCGGCGCGGTGAAGAAGTCTCTCTTCCGCTCGATTGAAAAGCTGCGCGCGTCGTTCGGCGTCGGCGAGGGCGCAGTGCAGCCGGCGGGCGGCAAGGGCTGAGCGTTCGGAAGAAGAGTTAAGCTTTTAGAAGAAGCGCGATGAGTCACGACTGTCAGGCGACGGAAGAGAGGCTGATTGACTTGCTGTTCGGCGAGATCGAGGCGGTGCGCGACACCTCTCTGCTCGAAGAGGTCGGGCGCTGCGACGCGTGCCTGGCGCGCTACCGCTCGATGGCTGAGACGCTGCGACTCTTCGACGTGGCCGCGCAGGCGACAACCCCGGCTGAGGATTTCTGGCCGGGCTACGAAGAAAGGTTAAGGAGGCGTATGGCACAGGAAATTCGACCCGACTTCTGGCGGCAGACCGCCTTCCCGTTCGCGCACGCGCGCGGCGAGTACCGCCTGACCTTCGTCGAGGACGATGGCCTCGCGCGCCGTCTGCTCGGCGAGCTGCGCGGCGTGGCGCGCGAGGCCGAGCTGACCTGGCCTGAATTTAAGCGCGACCCCTTCGGCTTCGCCGTCCGCTCGACGACGGCCTACGCGCGCGCGGCATACGGCTTCCTCTCCGAGCGCAACGTCGCGCTCGCGGCCCTCTCGTCCTTCGTCCTCATCTCAATCCTGCTCGGCTCGGTCTTCGCGCTCGAACAGTACCGCCGAAGGCAGCTCGCAATCTCAAACCCCAACGAGAACCTACAGCTCGTCGGCTACGTTGACGAGAACGGCATCCCGCGCGAGCAGCCCCAGCCGAAAGAGGGCGCGGCGGGCACGAACGAGGGCAAGGGCGGCGGCTCGAAGCCGAAGCAGGACGCGGCGCACGGCGGCGGCGGCGGCGGAAGACAAGAGGAGTTGCCAGCCTCTGCGGGCAAGCTGCCGACGGCCACGCTCCAGCCTCCGATCCTGACGGCCAACCCGAAGCCTCCGGCGATCACGAACCCGCACCTGGCGGTTGAGCCGACGATGCAGGTTGACCCGATGCTCGTCAAGGTTGACCCGCGCGACATTCCTTACGGCCTTCCGAACTCGACGGCGACCGTGCCTTCCTCCGGCCCAGGCTCCGGCGGCGGCATGGGCACGGGCTCAGGCGGCGGCATGGGCAGTGGCGACGGCACGGGCCTCGGCCCCGGACGCGGCTATAACACTGGCGGCGGCGACGCGCACGAGGGCGGCGGCGGCAAGGGCGGCGGCGGAGGCGGCGACGTCGACTACAGCCGGCCCTTCAACCAGAGGGACGTGACGCGCAAGGCCGTCATCACCTTCAAGCCTGAGCCGGGCTTCACCGAAGAGGCGCGCAAGAACAACGTGACCGGCGCCGTCCGCCTGCGCGCAATCCTCTCAGCCGGCGGCGGCGTGACGGGCATCAGCGTCGTCAAAGGGCTGCCCGACGGCCTGACCGAGAAGGCCATCGCCGCCGCGCGCCAGATACGCTTCACGCCCGCGGAGAAGGACGGCCACGCCGTCTCGCAGTACATCGTCCTCGAATACAACTTCAACATCTATTGAAGGAGGTCGAAGGACATGACACCCGACAAAGATGATGAAGTTGCTGATCGTAGGCAGAGACGGGTGGCGAAGAGGGTCTTAACGAGCAAGGCAATAAAGCTCCCTAAGGTTAAGTGGAGAGAGGTCGAGCGCACCATTCTTGAAGCCGCGGCATCGCTTTACCTCCTTCTCTACTGTATCGAACTGCTCGGTCATAAGGCCCAGACCATCTTCCAGTTCATCAAAGCGTTTCACTGACTCAGCATTCTCTGAGCGAGAACGAGCCGCACAGAACCACTTCTGTGCGGCTTTAATTTTCTGCATAGTGTGTATGACCAACAACTCCCGGCATTATATACTTGCTCCTGCTAACGAAATCTCTCGCCGTGGGAAAGGAACGTCGGGATGGCTGAATCATCTGTCTCACCCGTCCATGTCGTCTGCCTCGCAAGCTACTTCAAAGGCGAGGACTTCCTGCGCGAGTGCCGGCGGCAGGGCGCGCACGTCGAGCTTCTGACGCGCGCGCGCACGCTCGGCGAGGACTGGCCGCGCGACTCGCTCGACGGCCTCCACGCGCTCGCGGACGAAGCGGGCGCTGAAGTCATCATCCACGCCGCCGCGGAGCTTGGCCGACGCCGCAAGACCCACGCCCTCGTCGCCCTCGAAGAGTTCGACGTGATCACCGCCGCGCTCGCGCGCGAGCACCTGCGCCTGCCCGGCATGCAGAGCACCGAGGCGCGCGTCTTCCGCGACAAGCTCGCCATGCGCGAGCGTGCGCGCGCCGCCGGCCTTCGCGTGCCGGAGTTTACGCCGCTCTTCAACTACCAGGAGGTCGGCGAGTACATGGAGCGCACGCCTCCGCCCTGGGTCATCAAGCCGCGCTCCGACGTCTCCTCTTCCGGCATCCACAAACTCGAAAACGACGAGCAGGTCTGGCGCGCGATTGACGCGCTCGACGCGCGCGCGGCCTTGCAGGATCGTTCCTCTTATTATCTTCTTGAGAAGTTCGTCGCCGGCGAGGTCTTCCACGTGGACTCGGTCGTCGAGGCGGGCGAGGTCGTCTTCTGCGGCGCGAGCCGCTACGGTCGCCCGCCGCTGCGGGTCGTGCAGGAGGGCGGCGTCTTCCTCTCCCACACCGTCGAGTACGACTCGCCGGAGCGCGAAGAGCTGACGCGCCTCAACTCAGAGCTGCTCGCGGCGCTCGGACTCGAACGAGGCGCGGCGCACGCCGAGTTCATACGCGGCGCGGAGGACGGCGAGTTCTACTTCCTCGAAGTCGCCGCGCGCGTCGGCGGCGCGCACATCGCGGAGACTCTGGAGGCGGCGACGGGCTTCAACCTCTGGCGCGAGTGGGCGCGCGTCGAGATTGCGCACGCGCGGGGCGAGCGCGTCGGCCTGCTTGAGCCGCGGCGCGAGCACGCAGGCATCGCGCTCTCGCTCGCGCGACAGGAGCGGCCCGATACTTCCGGCTACACAGACCCGGAGATCGTCTTCCGCGCGGACAAGCCGAATCACGTCGGCCTCGTCGTCCGCTCGCCGAGCCTCCGGCGCGTGAAAGAGCTACTCGATAGCTACGCCGAGCGCTTCGCGCAAGACTTCAGCGCCTACGTTCCGCCGCCGGAGCGGCGCGGGATAAACCTTTAGGCGTGATGAGTGATAAAGTCAGGAGTCTGAGAGTCTGGAGTCGAAGCCCGGTGGTTTCTGACTTCAGACTCCGAGACTCCTCTTATCACTTATCACCTCCGATTCTCATACGCGGGAGGAACTGCTAATGGGTCAGCCGACGGTCGCGCCTTACGGCTCCTGGAAGTCGCCGATCACCTCAGACCTCATCGTCACGGCCACGGTGGGGCTGGGGCAGATCGCGCTCGACGGCGAAGACACATACTGGGTCGAGCTGCGACCTTCGGAGGGCGGGCGCAACTGCGTCGTGCGCCGCGCACCCGACGGAACGATTGCCGACGTGACGCCGCGAGAGTTCAACGCGCGCACGCGCGTACATGAGTACGGCGGCGGCGACTTCGCTGTCCGCGAGGGCCTGGTCTACTTCGCGAACTTCGCAGACCAGCGCGTCTACCGACAGGCGCAAGGCTCCGCCCCGCAGCCCGTCACGCCGGAGAGGAAGCTCCGCTACAGCGACTTCATCATCGACGCGCGCCGCTCGCGGCTCGTCGCCGTGCGCGAAGACCACACGGTCGAGGGGCGCGAGGCCGTCAACACAATCGTCGGCCTGAGCCTGGACGGGGAAGGGAACGAGGAGGGAGGGCGCGTGCTCGCTGGCGGCAACGACTTTTATTCGTCGCCGCGCCTCAGCCCCGACGGCTCGCGCCTCGCGTGGCTCGCGTGGAACCACCCGAACATGCCCTGGGACGGCTGCGAGCTGTGGGTCGGCGAGCTGGACGAAGGCGGCGCGGTCAAAGAGTCGCGGCGTGTGGCGGGCGGACGCGAAGAGTCGATCTTCCAGCCGGAATGGTCGCCCGCGGGCGTGCTCTACTTCGTCTCCGACCGGAGCAACTGGTGGAACATCTACCGGCTGAATGAGGACGGCGCGGTCGAGGCGATGTGCGAGATGGAGGCGGAGTTCGGCGTGCCGCAGTGGGTCTTCGGCATGTCGACTTACGCGTTCGCTTCCGAGGAGCAGGTCGTCTGCGCCTACAACACGCGCGGCGACTGGAGCCTGGCCCTGCTCGACACGCGCTCGAAGCGGATAGAAAAAATCGAGCTGCCCTACACGGAGATCGGCGGCGTGCGCGCCGACTCGCGCCGCGCAGTCTTCCGCACGGCCTCGCCGACCGAGCGGCAGGCAATCGTCGAGCTAGACCTGCGGACGCGCGAGAGCGCGTTGCTGCGCCGCGCGAGCGAAGAGACGGTTGACTCGTCTTACGTCTCAGTCCCGCGCGCCGTCGAGTTCCCGACCGAGGCGGGGCGGACGGCGCACGCCTTCTTCTACGCGCCGCGCAACAGGGAGTTCGTCGCGCCCGAAGGCGAGCGACCGCCGCTCGTCGTCATGTGCCACGGCGGCCCGACCGCCGCCACCTCTTCGCGCCTCAAGCTCGACACGCAATATTGGACGAGCCGCGGCATCGCCGTCCTCGACGTGAACTACGGCGGGAGCACGGGCTATGGGCGCGAGTACCGTCAGCGCCTGAACGGCGAGTGGGGCGTGGTGGACGTTGACGACTGTGTGAACGGCGCGAAGTACATGGTCGAGCGCGGCGAGGCCGACCCGGCGCGCTGCGTCATCACGGGCGGGAGCGCCGGAGGCTTCACGACCTTAAACGCGCTGACCTTCCGTGATACCTTCCGCGCGGGCGCGAGCCACTTCGGCATCAGCGACCTGACCGTCTTCGTCGGCGACACGCACAAGTTCGAGTCGCGCTACCTCGACCGCCTCGTCGGCCCCTACCCGGAACGCGCAGACCTCTATTACGAGCGCTCCTCGATCAACTTCACAGACCGCCTGTCCTGCCCCGTCATCTTCTTTCAGGGACTCGAAGACAAGATCGTGCCGCCGAACCAGGCCGAGCTGATGGTCGAGGCTCTGCGCCGCAAGAAGCTCCCCGTCGCCTACGTCGCCTTCGAGGGCGAGCAGCACGGCTTCCGCAAGGCCGAGAACATCAAGCGCGCTTTGGACGGCGAACTCTATTTCTACTCGCGCGTCTTCGGCTTCCCGCTCGCAGACGTGGTCGAGCCGGTCGAGATCGAAAATCTTTAGACCCGCGGCGCGGAAATAAAGCCCTATGCTTCGGGCCGCGCTCTCTGCTATCCTACGGCGCGTTCTACGGCTGCTCCCGCCGCGGGAGCTTCCTCTGACCTCGCAAACTCAGGAGCAACTTCTCAGGCCGCGCGTGCCGCCGGCATGAGCCGACCCGTGGGAGCAGATGAGACCGAGGGGCGCAGGGCCAGACGCCCCGCCTGCGCCCGTTCCAAGTGTCCCGACGCCCCGCGCCGGAGTTTATCTAGCGCCGCCCGACGCCTGAGAACAGACGTAGAGGAGGTGAGCTTATGAAGCCTGTTATAGTCGTGGCCCTCGTCTGGGTGATCATCATCGGCGCGCTGATGATAATCTTCTATGACGGCCACATCATCGTCGAGTGCATCGCCTGCGGCGCGACTCTGACGCGGGTGCTCGGCGTGGTTTCGATCATCATCGGCGTGGCGGGGTTCATCACAGGCAGGGCCGGGCCGGTCGCACGCGGCTGAAGGGCCGCCCCCTGACCCGTCGAAACGAAAAGCGCGGAGGGCAGCGTCACCACCCTCCGCGCTTTTTTTTAAGACTGACCGGCTCGGCCTAACGCGTGCGCGGCCTCATCGGGCGCTGCTTGCGCTTGTTGCGCTTGCGCGCGAGCGCCGACTTGAGCTTGGCCTTCTGCCCGCGCGACATGAAGAAGGAGTGCTTCTTCGCGTCCTTGATGATCTCCTCACTCATCACCTTGCGCTTGAAGCGGCGCAGCGCCGACTCAATTGACTCGCCCTGATTAACGACGACGGTTGCCATTCTTTCTCTCCATTCTAAAGTTGACTGCAAAGACGGCCCGGACTTTTCCAGGCCCGGACAATTCCAAAGACGTTTCGATCCGACTTCTCTTAGCTTCTCTCTCTTAAGTCTGGCAACACCTGCCTCTCGGTTGCGAATTTCGCCCTCCAGGGCAACGGCCATTGTGCCAAGCCGCGAGCGTTCTGGCAAGCGGCCACGCGGCACGATAGTCTCCTAATTTCAGATTGAGCCGTCTTTAATCCTTAGGCCGTTTGAAAATCATTTCCCAGTACTCTGGTTCGTTATCGGTGTGCAGTAACTCCCAGCCTTCAGCCCCAAGCCTGTCCGCCGTCTCCCACTTAGTGGGCTTTTGGGAGGGTTTCTCTTTCCTGCCATTTACCTCTAGGACGTAGGGGGTGACTGCGCTTTCAACCTTAATGAAAAGATATTCCCACTTCCTCATAGCGCCCTCCAATTATTTCCCCGCAATCAAGAGGAGCGCGGGAGAGACGGGTCTGTGATGATGACGAAGTCGCCGAGCGCGCCGAGACGTGCGGCGTCGAAGTTGGGGAAGCCTTCGTCGGGGAGGATCGTGACGACGACCGAGCGCGCCTTCGGTCGGTAGTGCAGGAGCTGTTCGGGCACGCCGAGGCGCTGCTCGCTGTGGAAGGTTCCGTTGACTTCGACGACGAGCGCGTCGCGCCGATGCTTGAGGAAGTCCGCGATGGAGTAAGCCATCGAGGCGTCGCGCAGCGTCTGCGCTTCGAGCAGGTGCGCGCCGCCGTGCGGGTTCGCCTGCTGACCGGCGGCCTGCTGCGACGGCAGTGCCCGGCCGGGCTGCGTTGACTGTGATGCCCCGCCGGGCGCACCGCCCATCGCCTGTCTGAACTTCGCCGCGTAAGCCTCGGAAGCCTGCGGGAAGGGGAGCGGCGGGAGCCACGCGCGCGCCGTCGGCGAAAGCTCGCGCAGAGAGTCCGGGCCGGAGCCGGAGACGCGCGAGACGTAGCGCGCGGGCGCGTTGGCGGCGATGACCGGCAGGTGGTGCTCGCGCGCGTACTCGACGAGCGGGCGATAATCCGTCTGGTAGTTGTTCCAGGGGCGGCTGCTCGCGAGGAAGTGGCGCTCCTGTATGAGGCCGCCCGTGTACTCGTCCACGACCGTCTGCACGTCGCGCTCGAACATCTCCAAAGAGAGCGCGACGGGCCGCCTTCTCTGCGAGGACGGGCCGAAGGACTCGTCTGCGCGGCGCAGCAGCTCAGCTTCGAGCAGGTGCGCGACCGCATCGTTGTGCGTCTCGCCGATGAAGAGCACGTCGGCATGTTCGAGCGCCGCAACGACCTCTTCGAGCTTGACGGGGCGGCCCTTCGAGTCGAAGGCGCGGTAGTGTGCTTCGGGCGCTTGCGCGCGCGCGGCGGTCGCCGCCGGCACGAGTTGTGCCGCGAGCGCGGCGGGAAGTAGTATGCTGGCAAGCCGCAGGAAGTTGAACTTCGACATGCCTGACTTGTAGCACGCGCGCTCGCCGTGCGGCAACAACCGTCGTCACCGAGCGCGTGTGACGGCGGCGACGCAGGCGCGCCGTGCGTCATTCGAGCGCCGCCGACGCGGACGTGAAGACGCCGGCGCGGCACAGAGGTTAAGCTTCGCGGGCTGCGGTCGGTCAGTCTTTCGTGCAGAGGGAGTCTTGAAGATGGAGATTTACGTCAGCACGGACGTGGAGACGGACGGGCCAATCCCCGGCGTCTACTCGATGCTCAGCATCGGCTCGGCGGCCTACCTGCCGGACAAGACTTTCCTCGGCGGGTTCACCGCGAACCTGGAGACGCTGCCCGGCGCGTCGCAGCACCCCGACACGATG
>JALZHC010000403.1 GCA_030914105.1 Acidobacteriota bacterium | reverse complement strand
GCCGCCCTCTTCATTTCGTCCGACGAACGTCGGCTCTTACTTCCAAAACTTTATTTACAATGGTAACTGCCCGCGGCTGCTCACTTCCGACCTCCATTTTTCCCATCGTCGGTTGCGGAAGAGCCACCGCGCCCATCATCACGTGCGTGTCCTTCGGGACGGGCGGGAGAGGGGGAACCTCTATCTCTTCCTGCCTGACGGGCCGCTGGGCTATCGTGCCCATGACGTGCGGCGTCGCGGGCGCGAAGCCGAGGTTGAGGCCGACGCCCGCGAAGAAGCCGAGCACGGCGGACAGAGTAGCGCCCGCGACGCGGGAGACGCGCTGCTTGAGTGCGCGCAAGCCCACGGGGCAGTTGTGCGTCAGGACGCTGCCGTCGACGCGTCGGTAGAAGCGGACGCACAGTCGGCCCTCTGCGTTCGTGATGAGCGTCTCCGCTTCCCTCCTCGTCATGCCCGAAAGGTTGTAGACGTGCAGGCTGCACTGGCCGCAGTAGCGCATGCGCTCGTCGCCCACCATCTTCTCCCAGTCGGCCCGGCAGGGCGCGGCGACTCTGACGCCGTCGAGTGGATTCGTGAACTTCGCCATCTTCACCTCCCGCGCCTGAATGTCTTTGCCGCATTAGACGCGCCCAGACTTAACTCGTTCCGAAACTTTTCCCGCGCCTCAAGGCTCAGGGCAACAGCGCGGCGCTTCAACGCTCAGAGCATTAACCCGCGCGAACCCTCAGAGGATTAACCCGCGCGCTTCAAGGCTCAGGGCAGTAGCGCTGGTCTTCAAACCCACGCGCGCGCTCGCGCCGTCGGAGCGCGCTGTCATCGCGCGGGGGGCGCGGCAGCACGCCGAGGCGTATGAGCGCGTCGCGGTACTCGTAGCGGACTGTGAACTCCGCGGCGGGCGTGCGCTCGAGATTCATATGAATCCAGGTCACGTCGTTCTCGACCGAGCGACCGATGCCGGTCGCGGCGTAGTCGTCGTCGCGTTGCGGCCTGGCGGCGATGCTGCCGCGTCCGGCGCGCGAGGCGCTGTCAGCACCGCTCTCAGGCGCGCGCCTCTCTTTCGGCTGTTCGGAGCGTTCGCGGGGGCCGACGCGGTCGTCTTCGTAGCGCGGCGGCGTGACGGGATAGGGGCGCGGCGTCAACTCTCGGTAGAAGACTGCGGTGATGACGCCGAGGTCTGAGGCGTGGCCCGTGCGGGCGGCGTAGGAGTCGCGCTCGGTCGTGAAGTAGAAGCGGCGTGCGCGGCTCGAACTCATCTGCCAGCCCGTGATGCGTATCGTCGCGTAAGGCTCGATGACCCACTTGCTCGCGTCCCAGGCGGAGGTGCGCCGCGCGTCAATCGTGTTCAGGCCGTCAACCGAGAGCGCCACGGCCACGCGTATGGGCAGCGGGTTGCGCAACATCAGGTCATACTCCTGTCCCTCGCGCGCCTCGACGTAGCTGCGCCCGCGCCCGTAGAGCACTTCGAGCGGACTGCCGCCGACGAGCACTTCAAGGTCGAAGCTGCCGTCGCGCGGCGTGACGATGCGTCCGTCCTGCGCGCCCGTGTCCTTCAAGCCATCAGCCAGCGCCTTACGAAGCGGTCGGATAAGGCCGCGCCCGCCCGCACTGTCCCCGCCGCCAACCGTAGCCCTCGCCTCGCCAGCCGCGGGCAATAAAGCCGCGCAGAGCGTCAAGGTCAAACTCAGAATGAGAACCAGCCGTGCCCTGTTCATCTCGTCTCCTCCTCCCGCAAAACTCCGGCACTCAGAGGAACGCAGAAGGGGCAGCCGACTTGCAGGGGCAGCTACGAGAGTCGCTTTTTGGGGCCGAAGAGTCGCCGGGCTAAGACGATTAGGGCGAGCGTCGTGGTGACGGCGGCGGAGAGGAGGCAGTAGGCACAGAAGGCGTGGATGACGAACGCCTGCAAGTAAAGAAACCAGAGTGCGGCGAGGAACATGAGCGCGACGAGCGGCGTGAGCAGGCGGCGCGCGCCCGCGTAGCCGAAGGCCGAGAGCGTGGCGAGGCTGAAGACTGTGAAGTAGGCGAGCGCGCCGAGGGCCGCGACGGGGAAGCCGGCGGCGACGGTCGCGTAAGAACTCTGGAGCACCTCGTCGCAGCCGGAGACGATCATGCAGCGGACGCTCCGGCCCGTCAGGTGCTCGACCGTCAGGTAGGTCGCGTCGGCCAGTCCGACCAGCGCGACCAGCGCCAGCCCAGCGTCCCACCAGACGGCGCGCGCTGCCCTCTTCTCGAAGCCCTCGGTACTCATAAACGGGTCGAGCGTCACTCTTTCGTCCCGCCGCGGCTCACTTGCCGGCGGGGTTGAGCGTGGCGTCAATCTCGCGGCGGATGTCGTCTTCGGTCGGGAGCTTTCCGGGCATCAGCTCGCGCCCGTTGATGAAGATCGTGGGCGTGCCCTGCACGCGGAGCGAAGAGCCGCGTTCGTAGTCGGCCTTGATCCGGTCGGCGAGGTCTTGCCGCTGCTCCATGTCGGCCTTGAACCTCTGCACGTCGAGGCCGAGGCGCGTGGCGTAAGAACTGAAGAGATCGCGCGGCTCCGGCGCTTTCACCCACTCGTCCTGGTTGTCGTAGAGCATGTCGTGCATCTCCCAGAACTTCCCCTGCGCGCCCGCGGCCTCTGCGGCGCGCGCGGCGCTGAAGGCGTACTTGTGAATCGTCGTCAGCGGGAAGTTGCGGAAGACCCAGCGGACGCGCTCGCCGTAATCTTTACTGATGCGGCGCAGGGCGGGGTCTAAACCGCCGCAGGCCGGACACTGGAAGTCGCTGAACTCTTCCATCGTCACCGCGGCGTGCTCGCCGCCGCGCGCGGGCGGGTTGGGCGCGCCCGGCAGCGGCTGCCTCGGCGGGACGGTCGAGTTCGTCGGCAGCATGCCCTGCGGCGTCTGCGCGGGGTTGCCGGAGAAGGGGCTGCCGCTGTTGGCGTTGTTCGAGCGCGTCATCATCACGACGCCGACGACGACCGCCGCCAGCACGACGCCGATGATAATGAAGGGGACGTAGCTCCTCGCTCCTTCGGGGTTGGAACTCATTTGACTCAAGCACCGTTCAGGTAAGATTTCGTATTACGAGAACTGACCGGGCCGGACGGCTCGGCAACCGGCACATGGTAACATCTCGGATTCACTCAGACGAAACGCGGGCGCGGTCTGAACTTAGAAAAAAAGCAGATTTGTGTTAACGTTTGCGCACCCGCGGCCCCCATCATTACTTTTCCGGCGAGCGAGTTCGACAAAACTTGTTAAGGTCAGGGGAGGCGAATGAGCCAGAACGAGGCAGCAACCACGAGCTTGGCCGACAGCCCGGTCTCCATCTACGAGCGCTTCACGAAACTCTACGACCTCATGTTCCGCTTCAACGGCTACGGGCGCTCGCTCGAACGCTACCTGCGCGAGGCGCGTCTGCCGCTCCCGGCTGGCGCGCGCATACTCGACGCCGGCTGTGGCACCGGCCTGCTCACGCTCGCGCTGCTGAGAGTGCTCCGACGCCCCGCCGACATCACCGCCGTAGACCTTTCGGGGCGCTCGCTCCAGACCGCGCGCCGCGCCGTCCGACGCCTCTCGACCCACTTGCGCCACCGCGTCGCCTTCGTCCGCGCCGACGCGCTCTCGCTCCCCTTCCCCGACGACTCGTTCGACCTCGTCGTCACGAGCGGCGTGCTCGAATACCTGCCGCTCGGCGCGGGACTCGGCGAGCTTGCGCGCGTGCTCGCGCCCGGCGGCCACCTGGTCTTCCTGCCCGTCCGCCCTTCGCTCGCGACGCGGCTCCTCGAAATCATGTTCCGCTTCAAGGCCCACCCGCCGCGCGAAGTCGCCGAAGCTACCGAGCGCCTCTTCAGCGTCGTCGAGCACCATCGCTTTCACCCGTTTGAACCTATCGGCTGGACGAAGAGCGTGGTGCTGGCGCAGAAGACTTGATGGCCGCCGCGCGACGCGAGGCAGATATGACAATCCGGCCCGGCCCGACTAAGATGGCCGCGCTTGCCTGATGCCCACGTTGTTGAGATTTATGCTCGTTTGCTTCCAGCAAGGGGATAATCAATCTTAACCGACAGTAGTTGGGGCTGCCCGGCGACACAGGCTCACTCTTAATAAACTACTTCCGCGCGTCGCTTCCTTCGCCGCCGAGTTTCCGGCTCACGATTTCGATGAAAGAGACCTGCCCCGGAAAAGTGCCGCCAGCGTCCCTCTCCTTCTTCTCTCTGTTCTCCCTCTTGGCGCACGATGAGCAGCCGGGTGTAAATAGCCCCATCGGGCGGGCCGTCCTGTTATCCACCGTCGCCAGGATAAAACTGCGCTCGGAGACGGCGATCATGTCGTAGAATTCGGTAAACTTTTTCGGCGGGTCGTTCCCTAAACCCTGCTCGAACTCACCGAGCGGTGGCAGCTTTTTGCCGAAGTGCCAATCCTCGGCGGCGAACTTCGTCTTGAAAGTCGCCGCCAGGTCGTCCGGATCGACCCAGTTTTGAACGTCTCCCGTTGCCGCCTCCAACTCGATCAAGACCAGCTTGTTCTCCAGAAACGAGAGCCGAGCCTCCCTAAAGCCTGCGGGCTTCCTGAACGTCAGCTCTCTGAAGATTTTCTGATTATATTTGCCGCCCGCGAGCCACTTATCAACCATTACGAGTTTCAAACTCTGGTTGCTTTTGTCGCCGGACGGT
>JALZHC010000964.1 GCA_030914105.1 Acidobacteriota bacterium | reverse complement strand
ACGCGGCGCAGGAGGCGCGCGAACTCCTCGCGGAACGAGCGCACCATGCCGACGCCGTCCTCGATCTGCGGGTAGTCGCCGTAGTGCCTCCGGCCCGGCACGTCTCGGCCCGCGCGCAGGTAAATCTCGTCGCCGAGGAAGGCAAACGTCGTCCCCAGGCGCGCGCGCATCTCGCGCTGTAGGGCCGCGACCTCGCGGATTATCTTTCGGCACCAGACGGGCGTGACCGGCGTCAGCCGCTCGTCCGTGTTGTAGCGCGTCAGGCCCAAAGGGACTATCGCGACGCTTCGGACGCGCGGGAACTCGGCGGCCAGGTCTTCGACCGTCCGGCGCAAGACCTCGCCGTCGTTGATGTCGGGGCACAGGACGACCTGCGCGTGAATCTCGATGCCGGCGTCCATCATCCGCCGCAGCTTCGCGCCGATGTCGGCGCGGCGCTCGTCAACGCCGAGCAGGTGCGCGCGCACCTTGAGGTCGGTTGCGTGAACGGAGACGTACTGCGGCGTGAGCCGCTGCTCGATGACGCGGCGCATCTCGTCCTCTGTGATCGAGGTGAGCGTCGTGTAGTTGCCGTAGAGGAAGGAGAGGCGCACATCTTCGTCGCGGAAGGAGAGCGCGGGTCGCGCGTCGGGCGGGTTGCCTTTGCAGAAACAGAAGAGGCACTCGTTGGCGCACTGGCGCGGGACGATGTTCTCGAATGAGAGGCCGAAGTCTTCGCCCTCGCCGCGCTCAATCTCAATCTCCCACTCCTCGCCGCCGCGCTTTAAGACTCCGAGCGTCAGCTCGGTCTCGCCGCCCGTGTGGAAGCGGAAGTCGAGGTAGTCGCGCACCGCCCGACCGTTCACCTTGACGACGCGGTCGCCCGGCTCAAGCTCAAGCTCCGCGCCGAGCGTGCCGGGCGCGACATCGGTGATCGTGACGCCGCGGCGGCGTATCTGCGTGACGGCGGGCGTGACTGCGAACTCGTACATAAAGGCGACCCTGAACCCTGACGGCCCGGCAGTGAGTATGGCCGAAGAGGCCGAGGCGTTCAAACGCCGGGCGGGCCTTCGGCTGTGCCGGAGTGGGTTAGATGTGGCGCGCGGGCGTCGGTTCGCCGGGCCGTCGGCGCTCGAAACGTCGGGCCGTCCGGCGCGTGGAGAACGCGTCAGCCGAGGCGTTTCACTGTGGCAGCCTGACCGGGCGTCACGTCAAAAAGAATAGGCCTGACCGCTCCGACGCCGCGCACGCTCGCCCGCCGCAGCCGCCGAAGGTGCGTCGAAGCTCTCCCGGCGCGACTCTTAAAACCCCGCACCGCACGCGTTTTACCGGCGAATCCCGCGCCCGGCGCTCAACATCTGCCGCACGCGTGCGGCGCGGGCAGCGGCGGCGTGCGCGGGGCGCGGGCGCAGGCACGTCGCTTGCAGAAGTTCGGCTGCGGGTTCGCCTCCGACGGCGCGGAAGCCGACGGCGGCGGACTTCGACCCGCGCCGAAAGATTTCAGGTCAGCCGGATGAGTACGCCACCCAACGAGTTCGTCCAACCCTCGGCCCCGCCCGCGCAGGCCGCGCCGACGGCGGCGCGCGCCACAGTCCTGCTCGTCGAAGACGACCGCTCCGCGCGTCGCTATTTCGAGGTCGTACTCCAGCGCGCCGGCTACGAAGTGATTGCCGCCGCCGACGGCGTCGAGGCGTTGAAGGCCGCGCTCTCGACGAACGTGGACGCGGTCATCACAGACGCCGTCATGCCGCACCTCGGCGGCCACGAACTCTGCCGCTTCCTTCGCCGCCACCCGAAGCTCGCGCGGCTGCCCGTCGTCGTTTTGAGCGGCGCGGACAAGTCGCCCGCCACGCAGGACGCCGCGGAGAGCGCCGACGTTTACCTCTCGAAGCCAGTCCGGCCCGAAGAGTTGATGTGCTGCCTTGAGCGCCTGCTCTCCGCGAGCGTTTGAACTCTGACTCGACGCCGGCCCTTGAAGCACCCGCCGCCGGCTATGTTGAAAAGCTCATGCGTGATCCCTTCATGCCGCCATTTC
>JALZHC010000402.1 GCA_030914105.1 Acidobacteriota bacterium | reverse complement strand
GTCTGGAACGCCTCGATTGCCTCGGCGCTCGGCCAGGACGAACGGCGCAACTTCTGCTGGGGCGGCTCGACCGCCATCCGTCGCGCGACCTTCGAGTGGCTGAACGTCAAAGGGCGCTGGCGCGGCGCGGCCTCCGACGACTACGCGCTGACGCGCGCGCTGCAAGAAGCAGAACTTCCGATACGCTTCGTGCCCGCATGCCTGACGGCCTCGCTCGAAGACTGCACGCTCCGACAGCTCTTTGAGTTCACCACGCGGCAGCTCAAGATCACGCGCGTCTACGCGCCGAACCTCTGGCGCTTCGTGCTCATCTCGAACCTGCTCTTCGTCGCGGTCTTCTTCGGCGGCATCGCTTTGGCCGCGACACGCGCCGCGCTCGGCCTCGACGCCGAATGGCCGCTCGCCGTCGTCTCGGTCGTCTTCCTGCTCGGAGTCTGGAAGTCGTTCTTCCGCCTGCGCGCCGTCGCGCTCGTGCTCGAAGACCGGCACGCCGAGCTGCGCGCCGGTCTGTGGGCGCACCTGCTCCTCTGGCCCCTGTCGGCGGCGCTCTTCCTTCACAACTCGCTCGCCGCCGCGCTCTCGCGCCGCATCACGTGGCGCGGCATCGAGTACGAGTTGAAATCGCCCGTGGAAACTGCCATCATCGAGCCGATTGCGGAATGCGGAGCGGCGGATTGACAAGATTGATTCATCGGCTCATTGATTCGTTGACGATTGATTCAATGAGTAAATGAATCAATGACTCAATCCTTTTAATCCGCCTCCTGCAACCCTAAAGCACAATGCCTAACAGGGCCGCCCAGCTCTACAGACTGCTGCGCTCCACGGGACGCGAGCGCCGTCTCGGCACGCTTATCTTCTTCATCACCTCGCGCTGCAACGCGAAGTGCGAAACCTGTTTCTACCACGAGGAGCTGAACCGGCCCGGCGACCTGACCTTCGAGGAGATCGCGCGCGTCTCCGCGACGATGCCGGCGATCACAGACCTCTGGCTTTCGGGCGGCGAGCCGACGCTCCGCCACGACGCCTCCGAAATCATCCGCCTCTTCGTCGAGAACAACGGCGTCCGCCGCCTCATCATCCCCACCAATGGACTTCTGAAAGGCCGCACCTTCGAGATCGTCGAACGCGCGCTCGCCGCGCACACCGAGCTTGACCTTTATCTTAACGTCGCGCTCGACGGCTACGGCGAGACGCACGACCGCGTGCGCGGCGTGCCCGGCAACTGGGGCCGCACGCTCGACTGCATCAGCTCGCTCTACCCGCTCAAAGAGAGATACGGCGGACGCTTCCGCCTCAACGTCAACACGGTCGTCTGCTCGGAGAACTACGCCGAGGTCGAGCGCCTCGCCGACTTCATGTTCGAGAACTTCCGTCTGGACGGCCACTATTTCAACATCATCCGCGGCGAGACGAAGGCCGGCGACCGGATTAAACAGGTTCCGCCACGCGTCCTGCCCGCGCTCTACGCGCGCGTCTCGGCGCTCACGAAAAGGTACGGCGAGAGGATGTTCGCCGCCGACGACTCGGCCACGCGCTTCGTCAAGTCCGTGGCCTACGTCGGCGCGATCACGACGCACTACCGCACGCAGCACGCGAACTTCGAGGGGCCTTCGGCGTGGCCCTTCCCCTGCACGGCGGGCGAGACGACCGCCGTCATTGACTACGACGGAGGCGTGCGCGCCTGCGAGCTGCGCGAGCGCTTCGGCTCCCTGCGCGACTACGGCTTCGACTTCGGCGCGCTCTGGGCCGACCGCGCCCGCGCCGAAGAGCTTGAGCGGATTGACGGCGGAAGCAGTTGCTGGTGCACGCACGTCTGCTTCATACACGACTCGATGCGCCACTCGCGCCGCGCGCAGTTGTGGGAGGTTCCGAAGAACTACCTGACGCGCGGGAGTTGGTGAGCCAGGCGACGGCGAGCGAAAGGGAGAACGGGCGCGCGCCCACGAGCGTTTAAAGGGTTGAGGATGCCCGAAGGGGTTCGCCACAATCTGCAACGGAGGTTTTCGAGCCGTGAAATTCTTCAAGTTCCTTCTTCTCTTCGCCGTGTTGATCTTCGCCGTCTGGGGCACGTTTGCGCTTTTCGGTCTCCTTGCCGTACTCTTGAAATGGCTGCTCATCCTCGGCGTCGTCGCCCTGGCGGGCGTGGGCGCTTACAAGCTTCTGTCGAAGCCCGATGATGAACGCCACCTTGAACTCTCTTCCGCCGAGCGAGAGATGCAGCAGGCCGAGCGCATGCTGGCCGAACTCAGGCGCAGGGAGTTGACCAAATAACTTTCCGAATCCAACCCCGTCCCCGCGCGTGCCGTGGGCAGGCGCGGGATTTTAGTCCCCCAACTATGAAGATTATTTTTGCTTTGGCCTGTGTCGCCGCCTGTGTGCTCGCGGCGGCGGGCCGTCAGGCTGAGACCCCGGAGAAGTTCGTCAGCGAGTCGAGCCGGCAGGTCGCGGACAAGCCGTCGGACTACTTCGGCCCGTTCCGCATCAACGGCGACGCGCCGCAGGGCTTCGAGAGCTTCGGCTTCTTCGTCCTCGGCTACAAAGAGCAGTCGGACGCCGACGGCGACAACCGCGACGCGCTCGTGCCGGACAGGCAGGGCGTCGTCGCCGTGCGCGGTCAGGTAGAGACGGTCAGGGGGAACCTGCTCGACTTCGACTCGGTGCGCCTCGTCGAGTCCGGCCCCGTCACCGAGGTCGTCGCGCGCGGTCTTCCGCCCCGCGTCGTGCGCACGCAGCCGGTGACGCTCTCGTTCACGACCGTCGAGATGAAGGGCGTCAAGTACGCCTTCAGGGGCGAGTACCTCGACGAACCCGCGGAGGAGGAGGGCGGCTACACGTACCTGCGCGGCGTGCTCAGCAAGTTCAAGGACGGAAGGCTCGTGGCCGAGACAAAGGCCGGCTTCTCGCGCGTCGCCTACGAGGAGCCGAACGTCGAGGGGCGCTGAATGGGTGAGAGAGACCCGCAAGGGCCGGGCGAGAGCGAGCAGCAGGAGACGACGCGCAAGAGCGGCATGGCCTACGCCGCGGGGCTGGCGATCTTCTTCTCCGTGCTCTCGTTCATGGGCCTGGGCTGGCTGCTCGACCGCTGGCTTGGGACGAGCTGGCTGATGCTCGCCGGCATCATCCTCGGCGCGGTCGTCGGCTTCTACGAGTTCATCCGCATCATCTCGCAGATCAAGTAAGGCCGGCACAGAGTAGTCGGCAAGTTAGGGTTCGGAGTTCAAGTTTTCCGCCCAGAGGAACGCTCGACAGTCGGGCGGCGCGGCGTGTAAAATCTCCCGTTCCGTGATGAGCGAAGGCCCTGACAGTGCGCGCCCGCGCGTGCCCGTCGAGGCGGAGGAAGACCCGCGCGCGGCGGAGCGGCGCATCTTTCGGGACACGTGCATCGCCGCAGGCGTCGCCGTCTTCGTGAGCGCGGGCCTTGCGCCCTGGCGCTTGACGGCGGGGCTACTGCTGGGCGGCGCGCTCGCGGTCTTCAACCACTACTGGCTGCGCGAGTCGGTCGCCTCGGTCTTCGGCGGCGCGCAGTCAGGCCGCAGACGAAAGTTTGGCGCGGCGCGCTTCGTGCTCCGCTACTTCGTCATCGCCGCGTTCGTCTTCGCCGCGGTACGTTTGGGGCTGGCCTCGCTCGTCGCCACGCTCGCGGGGATGTGCGCGGTCGTGCCGGCGCTGCTGGCGGAAGGCGTCCGGCAGTTCTACACAGCACTCGTGCGTCGGGAGGAAAACTAGGAGATGTTCTTACTGTTCGCTGAAGGGGCCGCGGAGGCCAGCGAGCAAGTCCCAGCCGTCGTCCAGTTCGTCAATACTTACGTCGGCGGGCCGCTCAACCGCTTCGAGCTTCTCTACACGAAGCCCGCGTGGGACTGGTTCTTCGCCAAGTTCGGCACGAGCGCCGAAAACGTCTTCGGGCCCTACACGCCGGAGAACGCCGTGCCCTGGTACACGGTAATGTTCCTCATCGCCGTCGCGCTCACCTTCGTCGTCATCTGGGTCTTGAAGCCGCGCCGCCTCTCGGTCGAAGAGCCGAGCTATCCGCAGATGGTTCTCGAAACGGGCCTGCTCGCCATCCGCGACTTGCTGGTTGACAACGTCGGGCCGCACGGCATGCGTTACTTCCCGGTCATCGCCACCTTCGGCATCCTCATTCTCATCTCGAACCTGATGGGACTTGTGCCCGGCCTGATGGCCCCGACCTCCGCGACCTCCGTGACGTTCGCGCTCGGCGTCTCCTCTTTCGTCTACTACAACGCCATCGGCATCCGCGAGAACGGGCTGGCCGGACACCTCAGACACTTCGCCGGCCCTATCCCGTGGCTCGCGGTGCTTCTGTTCCCGATTGAGCTGATCAGCAACTTCGTGCGCCCGCTCTCGCTCGGCATACGTCTGTTCGGCAACCTCTTCGGCGACGAGAAGATTCTCGGCACGATTTCGAGCCTCGCACCCTGGACGAAGTGGGGCTTGCCCGTGCTCATCATGCCCTTGAGCGTCTTTGTGGCCTTCATGCAGACCTTCATCTTCGTGCTGCTCTCGATCATCTACATCAGCGAGGTCTCGCACGCGCCGCACGCCGAGCACCACGAAGAGGGCCACTCGAACCTCGAAGAGGAGGGCGGAGTCTTCACTCTGCCGGAGCACGTTTAAAGTTTTCCGACTTGGAAGCGCGCCGTC
>JALZHC010000401.1 GCA_030914105.1 Acidobacteriota bacterium | reverse complement strand
GGCGTGGCCGGAGACGTTCGAGCCGCGGTTGTCGGGAGTGTTCGCGGTAATGTCCACGGCCCCGACGCCGACGGCGCGGACGAGCCCCGTCGAATCAACCGACGCGACGGAGGCCGCACTCGAACTCCACACGAAGGCCGCGCCGTCCACGGGTTGATTGTTTTCGTCGAAGGCCCTGGCCGTGAGCTGAAGCGAGCCGCCGCGGTTTAGCGTTATGGAAGCCTGCGAGGCGACGCTCGGCGAAGCGGGCGAGACGTTGACGCGCGCGACCTTCGGCGGTCGCGCCTTCACGGACAGACTGGCGGGAGGCGCATTGACGACGCTCGCGCCGTCCGACGCGCTGGCCGTGAGCATGACCGCGCCCGGACTTAAACCCCGCACCTTGACGCTGACCAAGCCATCGGCCGCGTCCGCGCTCGTGCTTTCGACGACGGCCACAGACGCGTCGCTCGACTCGAAGTTGAAGGCGACCCCTTTCAAAGCTCGCCCGAACTGGTCGAAGGCTTGAGCGGCGAACTGTGCCGTCTCGCCCGCGAGGACGTTCTGCTCGGTCGGCGTCAGCGCGGCGCGCGTCAGTCGGCCCGCGCGCTCGAGGAAGAAAGAGCCGTCGGCGCGCAGGCCGGGCGAGAATCTTCGCGCGCCGTTCGCGGCGGTGTGCAGGACGAAGCCGCCCTCGATGTCGGGCGAGCGCGTGAGGGATTGGTTGACGGAGTCGCCGCTGAAGCCGTCGCCGCTCACGCCGTATGAAACCTGCGTGACGAGGTTGCTGGCGGCGTCGCGGACGAGAATCGTCAGCCCTGCGTTCGTGAGCGACAGTGAAGTTGAAGAGACGCGTGCGACGAGCGCGCCGCCGAAGAACGGGTCGGACGGGTCTGGATTGCCGCCGCCGAAAAGAACCAGCGCCTCGCCCGCGGGGATTCGGCTGCCCTGCGGGAAGAGATGGCGGACGCTCTCGCCGCCGCCGTCGAGCGGGAGCGTGCGGAGCGTCCAGCCGCCGACATCAAGCGCATCGGTTGAGCCGTTTACTAATTCGACGAACTCATCCTCGCTGCCGTTGCGCGTGCCGTCGTGGTTCGAGTCGCCCGCGGGGCCGTCGGGCGGGTCGGCGAGGACTTCGTTGATGACGAGCGTGCGCGCGACGACGCGCAGGCGCGCGTCCGCTCGGACGCCGCCGACCGAGGCGCTGACGTTCGTCTCGCCGGGCGCGCGTGCGACGGCGAGGCCGTTTGTGTCCGAATCAAACGAAGCGACGCGCGCGTCTTCGGAGGTGTAAATGACTTCCGGCTTCTCGATCTCTTCGCCGAGCGAGTCGAAGGCGCGCACGCCAAAGCGCATCTCGCCGCCGACAGGGATGGTCGCAGACTCTGGCGACAGCTCGACGCGCGCCGCGCGCGGCTTTGCGCCGCTGTCCATGATGTTGAGCGTCGCGCGGTTGCTCGTGACGCCGTCGGCTCGGACGACGAGCGAGACCACGCCCGCGCCCTTCAGCTTTGAAGAGAGCGCGACGTGCAACTGGTCGAGGCCGGGCAGGTCGGGCGAGGGAATCACGGCCTCGACTTTCGCGGCGCGGCTCCCAATCGTGACCTCGACGACCGACGCGCCGCGCAGGCCCGTGCAGAAGATGATGAGGCGGCGCGGGTCTCCCCGTTCGTCCGTCGCATCGAAAGGGCCGGGCCGCAGCGTCTCGTTGTCGAGCGCGACGGCTTCGCCCGCGCCGCTCCCGTTCACAGTGAAGATGCCGGGCGCGGCGCGTCTGACCTGAAGGCTTCCGCGAAGCTCGAAGCCATCGGGGTTCGTGACGGAGACCTCCGCCGCGCCTTCTTCGAGGCCGGCGGGGAGTTGAAGATTGATCTGCGCCGGCGAGACGTAGAAGATTTCGGCGGCGCGACCGGCGACCCTGGCCTTGACGTTTCGCAAGCTCGAAGGGAAAGAGCCGTCCGTCTGCCGCGCCGACTCGAAGGCCGAGAGCGCGAGGTTCTTGCCCGTGATGACGGCAATCGAGCCGGGCGCGAGCGCGCCTCCGGGCGGGGGCTTGCCGGGCACGGCTGCGTTGAAGAGTTGCAGCCCAGCGTCCGCTTGCGCGCGAGGCGGAATCGAGGCGAGGAAGATTTCAGGGTTGTTGGCGAGTTCGGGCGGGGCATCGGCGTCTGCGAGCACGCGCGGGAAGCTGAAGGCGACGAGTGTGCCGTCGTCCGAGAGCGAGGAGACGACTTCGGCGTTCGCGGCGGCGGGCGCATTCGTAATCTTCGTGAAGCGCGCCGAGGGGATGTCGTAGAGGTAAAGCTCGACGGACGCGTCCGGGTTGCCGCCCGTTACGCTGCGGCGCGTGGCGAAGGCGATGCGGTTGCCGTCGCCGCTGACGGTCGCGTCGAGCGGAACATCGGAGGCGCGCGTGCCGAGCTGCGTGAGCTGACGGACGACGAAGCCGTTGCGCCCGTCGAGCAGGAAGACCTGCGACGCGCCGTTCGACGCGCGCGCGGAGTAGACGACGCGCAGGCCGTCGTCGCTCACAGCGCGACCGTAAGCGAGCGTAAGCCCTTCGACGCCTTCGACGGCTTTGAACACCTCGCCGCTCGACCTCTCGAAGATGAGAAGGTCGCTCAAGGTCGTGCCGCCGTCAGTCTGCCGCTCGCGCCTGAAGGCGACGCGCGAGCCGTCGCCGCTGAGCTTTGCGTCGCGAAACTGCTGCCCGCCGACGGCGTCGGTGATCTGCGTGAAGACTTGCGTCTGCGTGTCGAAGAGAAAAATCTCGGAGCTGTGGTCGGCGTTTCTGTGCACGGCGTTTGCGCCGGCGAGGTCTCGGTCTGAGGCGAAGGCGATGAGGCGTCCGTCCGCGGAGATGGAAGGTTGAAACGCGCCCTGCGACGCGCGGCGCGCGGGGTCGTCTGCTTGCGTGTGCGTGACTTGTCGAAGCCGCGAGCCGTCGTGGAAGAAGATTTCGGAGTCGCCGTCGCGGTTCTCTTCGAGAGGGTCTGCCGTGCTCGCGAAGGCCGCGCGCGTGCCGTCGCGCGAGAGAGCGGGCGCGGGGCCGCGCGCGTGCGCAAGCTCCTCGAAGGCCGACGACGCGTTAGCCCCGGACGCGCTCGCGGCGGCTCCCGAAGCCGCCCCGGAAGTATCAGACGCGAGTGTCGAAGTCGCCGACGCGACGACGTGAAAGCCGACGCCCGTGCCCGCGGCAGCGAGGTCTGCGCTCGACTCGAAGACGACGCGCGAGCCGTCGCCGCTTAAGGTCGGGTTGAGGCTGAGCGTCTCGGCGGGCGTGTTCGTGAGGCGGCGGACGGATTCATTTTGCGAACGGACGCCCGCGGCGAGCAGGCAGAGCGCGGCGGCGCAGACGAGGGCGATGAAAAGTCGCCTGGCCCGTGAGGCCAAGGTCACACTCCTTTGTCTATCGTCTGTCGCGGGTTGAGGTTTAGAAAGCGGGTGGACGACGAGGCGGAAAGCTCAACGCCGGAAGCAAGGCTTTTCGGCTAACGTGCGCGACACGAAGGCCGTTGTGCAAAAGAGATCGACGGAGCGATGCGAAAGAGATCGACGGAGCGTTGAAACGTCCTTGCCGAAAGAGTCCGACGGCGCGCGCATTCTACAACTTTACGCGTGCAAGGCAAGCGACTCAGGGTTGCGACGCTTTTTGACAGCGAAGGCTAACCCATTCGTTTTCAGCAGCCGCTTCAAAAAAACGTCCCGCCGGATTGGAAAAAAAATCGGGGCGGCGGCATGCGCCAGGTTGGGAGCAGTCGAAAAGGCTTTGATTGCTTCCATTGAAACCGCAAGGCGACGATCGCTTTCATTGAAACGGCAGCGGCCGCCTTCTTGTGTTTGGCGGCCAACGCCGTCGCGTAGAAGTCCGGAAGTCGTGCCGGTTCGCCCCGGCTGTCAGGATGTCGGCCCCTCTATGTTCTTGGTTTTGGTGACCATGCGATTCAGTGCGTCGGGCACGAGCCGCTCAAGGAAGCCCGCGAGGAAAGACCAGACAATCAGCAGGGCGAATGCCTTCCCGTCCGTCGGCGAAGTCTCGTTTATGAATCTCAGAAAGGCTGACTGGGGGGTCGGGGTAGGAGGTGGGCCGGAGCTGGCCGTCGGAGTCTGCGAAGGCGTCGGGGAAGATTGAGTGTCAGTGCCCGTATCAGGCTTCGTCGAATCAGGCTTTTTCGCTGGCTGCGTCGACTCTTGCGAGGCGGGAACCTCCCAGGTCTTCACTACCGGAAAGACAACCCCCGTGACTATCCCGCCTGTGAACATCATGTAAAAGAGGAGGGCGAAGACAGCGCCGTACAGGGGCGAGATAGACATCCCGGCCCAGCCGTACTCCAGCGACGCGAGATTGAAGATGGCGTCGCCCTCGGCGGGGGCGCTTTGGATGCGCTGGAGCACGCTGACGTAGCCCCCGACGACGCCCGTCATCACGACGACAAGGATAGTCGGGATTTTAAAGTTCTGAAGGGCCAGCAATTTGCCTAGCTGGTTCTGAAACGAAGCTAAGATGAGCATGACAGCGAAGACGATGAGGAAGATGAACGTCCATTTGCGCGCGCGCCGCGTCATCACATCGCGCAGGCCCTCGCGGTACGGCAGCAGCGCGTAATAGAGGTAGAACTGCCCCAGCAGATACCTCACGTCCGCGCGCAGGTTCTGGCGAAGGCCCTCGAGCGTGGTGGCCGAGCCGAGTGGG
>JALZHC010000046.1 GCA_030914105.1 Acidobacteriota bacterium | reverse complement strand
GCGCCGACGGCTCGACGTTGTAGGTGAGCGGGTCAACGTCAACGAAGACGGGCCGTGCGCCGAGGCGCGCGACCGCTCCGGCGGTGGCGAAGAAGGTGTAGGTCGGCGTGATGACCTCGTCGCCGGGCTTGAGGTCAATCGCCATCAGTGCGACGAGCAGCGCGTCGGAGCCGGAAGAGACGCCGATGCCGTACTCGCAACCGGAATAGGCCGCGACCTCGCGCTCCAACGCTTCGACTTCGGGGCCGAGGATGAAGTGCTGCGACTCCATGACGCGGTCAACGGCCTCGCGCACCTCGTCGCGGATGGCGGCGTACTGCGCCTTCAGGTCGAGCAGCGGCACGGGGCGGGCCTGCGAGCCGGCTTCGACGGTTGTGGCTTCTGTTTTCACGATTGATTCCTTAACTCCGTGGATGACGTAATGAAAAGCTCCGTGGATGACTTGATGAAAAAGTTCGGCGCGGCCCTCGGTCACTTCGCGGGCGGCAGCGGCTCGTCCTCGGCCCAGTCAAGACAGCGCAGCACGCCCGGCTCCGTCTCACTGTAGCGCCAGCCGCTTTCGGGACAGATGAGATTGCCTTCGTCGTCCTTCCTGGTTAAGCGGTGGCCGTGCCGGCTCATCCAGGCCTTTCGGACGGCGGGCACGCCGGCCATCAGCGCGTAGTCGGGCACGTCGCCGCGCACGACCGCTCCGGCGGCGATGAAGGCGTAGCGCCCGACGGTCGCGCCGCAGACGATTGTGGCGTTCGCGCCGATGGAGACGCCGCGGCGGATGAGCGTGCGCTGGTACTGGCTGTGGCGGATGATCTGCGAGCGCGGGTTGATGACGTTGGTGAAGACGCACGAGGGGCCGCAGAACACGTCGTCCTCAAGCTCGACGCCCGTGTAGACCGAGACGTTGTTCTGAATCTTCACGTTGCTGCCGATACGAACGTCGTTAGCGATGAAGACGTTCTGGCCGAGGATGCAGCGCTCGCCGAGATGTGCGCCCGCCGAGACGTGGCAGAAGTGCCAGATCTTCGTGCCCGCGCCGATCTCGCAAGGCTCGTCAACATACGCGCTCTCGTGCACGAAATAATTGCGCTCGCTCATGTGTAGGCCGTCATTCCCCTCTCGCTGAAGTTTTCAATGGGTAGCGTGACCGGCTCGCCGTTCATCACGAGCGAACGCTGCGCGGCCTGCAAGACCTGGAGCACGCGCAGGCCCGACGCGCCGTCTGTGACGGGCGGACGCCGCGTCTCAATCGAGTCGAGGAAGGCCCGGCACTCCAGAAGCAGCGGCTCGTCGCCGGCGAACGACACCTCGTCGCCGTTGCCCTTAATCGGCACGGGCTGCCCCTCCTGCACCTCGACCCTCTGGTCGTAGAGGACGAGCCGCTTCGTCACGTCGTCGAAGCTCGCCATCTTCTTCGAGCCGACGATGACGAGGCGCTGCTCCTTGAAAGGGTGCAGCCAGGAGACGTAGACGTGCGCGCGCACGCCGTTGTCAAAGAGCAGGTGCGTGACCGTCACGTCGGCGATGTTCGGCTGGACGTAGCTGCCGCCCAAGGCGGCGACCTGGAAGGGCATGCTCCCCGTTAGGCGCAGGATGATAGCGATGTCGTGCGGGGCGAAGCTCCAGAGGATGTTCTCCTCGCGCCGAACCTTGCCGAGGTTCAGGCGGTTCGAGGAGACGTAGCGCACACGGCCCAGCTCGCCCGCCGCGACCAGCTCCCGCATGCGCACGATGGCCGGGTGATACTCAAGCACGTGGCCGACCATCAGGATGGCCTTCGACTCTTCGGCCAGCCGGACGAGCGACGCGCCCTGTTCGTATGTGAGCGCCAGAGGCTTTTCGACGAACACGTCCTTGCCGGCGCGCAGCGCGCGGCTGGCGATCTCGTAGTGGGTCTCGGCGGGCGTGGCGATGACGAGGCCCGACACGTCGCTTTGCAAGACCTCTTCCAGCTCGCCGACGACCGGGACTTGCGGGACGATCTCGGCGGCGGTCGTGCGGCCCGTGGGCGTGGCGTCGCAGACCGCCGCCAGCGCGCCGAGCCGTTGGAAATTCCGCACGAGATTCTTCCCCCAGTAGCCGCAGCCGACCACGGCGACCGGAGCCTTACCGCTTACTTCCATGCCTCTTAAAGATGTTCGCAGGTTTAATCAAAGGATGTCGGCGAGCCGCCCTCATCCGTCCTGAAAGCGCTGAGAGTGTCTTCGGTCTCAACAGGGTTAGTGAGTTTAGCTTCCCGTCAACGTCAGCGTCAAGCAGCCCGTCCGGGAAGAGCGGCGGCGGCGCGGGGCGGGAAAAGTGTGAGCGGGCGACCTTCGGAGGCCGAGCCGTCGGGGGAGGTCGGGGCGTGTGGGCGAGTCGGCCTCGCACACGTCGGCGGCGTCCGTCTCGCACGCGGCGTCGGCCTTCGACGTAATTGAGAAATGGCGCTGCCCGCCTCCGCGAAAGCGCGGAGGCGGGCAGGGTAAGAGGGAAGACCTGGCGTGCGACGCTCGGCTAGAACTGCTGTGTGTTGGCGACCGGGAACGAGTTCCCGCCGGTCTGGTTGCTCCCGTAGGAGGAGACGTTGCCGGTGGCGAGTCCGCCCGCGTTGTTGATCGCCGTCGTGTTCGAGACGAGAATCTGCCCGCCGTTCTGCGCCAGGAAGCCCGCGCCCGTGTTGTTCGAGACGACGCAGTGATCCACGGAAATCTGGATGCCGCTGTTGTCGGCTCTCACGCCGTTCGTCTTGTTCGACGAGAAGACGCAGTCGTAGACCTGAACCTTGTGGGCCGCGCCGGCGGCAGCCACTCCGAAGTCGCAGTTGAGCACGCGCGAGTGGCTGATGACGACGCTGAGGGGGTTGGTCGCGCCGGCGATGGAGATGCCGGTCGAGTTCATGTTCCTGACGGTCGTGTTGTTGATGGCCAGGATGCCGCCGCCGGCGCGGAGGTCCTGGATGCCGCGGGCCGTGCCGCCGAAGTCGCCGTCGAGCATGCAGTCCTCGATGAAGACCTTCGTGCCGGTCGTGCCGGCGCTGCCCGAGATGCTGATGCCGATCAGGCCGCTGTCGAAGCCGTTGAAGTTGATGTTGCGCAGGCGCACGGTCTTGCGCACTTCGCCCACGGCGGTGAAGTTATCGAAGGGGATGTTGATGCCGTTGGTGCCGGCGTTGAGGATCGAGGCGAAGATTTCGTGGCAGTCGATGGTGATCGACTTGGTGATGGTCACCGCGCCGAAGCCGCCCGGATCGAGGCAGTTGATTTCGCCGTTGACCGCGGTCTTCGAGATCGCGCCGGCGAAGGTCTTGCAGGGGGCCGTGCGGCTGCAGGGGTTGGCGTCGTCGCCGACGCCCGAAACCCAGGTGCGTGAAGCCTGCGCCTGAGCAGCCGAGGCGAACGCGAGCATGAAGATCGCGAATGCGAGTGCGTGGATAGTGAACCGAAACTTGTTCATTGGAGTCTCCTTCTTTGACGTTTTGGGCTGGCTGCCAGTAGAACACGGATCTGTTCCGGCCACTGTTGCGCCGTGTCTTCCCATTGTTGAAGAGAAATTCTTTGTCATCATGACCAATCGTCCCGACGGGCCGGCGAGGGGCCGGGAGCGCCCCGGCCCTTCGCCGCCCGCTTCTTACTTGAACTTGAAGTTTGCCACGTGGACGCTGCCGTCGTTGAGCGTGACGACGAGCTGTCGGCAGCTCCCCGCCCAAGACGAGTCAGTCTTCCAGACGTAGATGTATTGATCCGACCCCGCGTCGTAGCTGAGGCTGCTGCCGCCGGCTGTGACCGTGTCGGTCAGGTCAGCGACCGGCGCGGAGCCGTCGCACGCGATGACGCCCACCTGCGGGCTGTTCGCCGCGAAGATGCCCAGCCCCTTGTTGCCGCTCAGGCTGAACTTGACGGGTATCGCGCGGCCCGACTGCACGACGTTGAGCGTCGGCAGGTTGTTGACCGGCGCGAAGAAGCCCGTGAAGTCGTAGAGCACCGTCACGGTGAACGTGCAGGAGGCGGTGTTGCCGTGCACGTCGGTCGCCGTCGCCGTCACGGGGGTCGTGCCGACGTTGAAGACCGAGCCTGACGCTTGGCTGTAGCCGATTGACGCCACGCCGCAGTTGTCCGTGGCTGTCGCCGCCGGGTAGCTGACGTTCATGCTCGTCGCCGACGTGTGCAGCGGCAGGTAGACGGTGACGTTGGCCGGGCAGCTAATGACCGGCGGCGTGTTGTCAACCACTGTGACGGCCTGCGTGGCCGTAGCGGTGTTACCCGCCGGGTCGGTGGCCGTCCAGGTGACGGTCGTCGTCCCGACCGGGAAGGTATTCCCCGTCGGCGAGCGGGTCACGGTGACGGAGCAGTTGTCGCTCGCCACGGGCGCGCCCAGCGCGGCGTCGCTGACGACCGTGCCGCAACTCGTCGCGCCGGGGCCGGTGTAGGCCGTCACGGGCGGGGGCGCGGCGATGGTCGGCGGCGTGTTGTCAATCACCGTCACGGTCTGGGTCGCCGTCGAGCTGTTGCCCGCCGCGTCGGTCGCCGTCCAAGTGACGGTCGTCGTCCCGACGGAGAACGTGTTGCCCGACGGACTGCGGCTGATGGACGGCGTGCTGCAATTATCCGCCGCCGTGGCCATGCCGGGGTTAACCGTCGTGTCGCAGGTGGTCGCGCCCGCGCCGGTATAGGCAGTGATGTTCGCCGGCGGCGTGATGCTCGGCGCTGTGGTGTCGTTGACCGTGAACGTGGTGGTCACGGTCGTGGTGTTGCCGGCACCGTTGTTGTTGCTGGAGCCGTCGTTGGCCGTCAGCGTGATGGTGTGCGGGCCGAGGCCGACGACCGTGCCGGGCGCCGGGTCTTGGGTCACGGTGAGCGTCGAGCGGTCGGCGCAGGCCTCCGAGTTGTCCGAGCCGGCGCACGCGCAGTTGTCACTGACGGTCGCGGTGGAGGTGAAGTCCGGCACCACGGCCTCGCAGCTGGCGTCCGCCGAGGCGGTCTGCGGGGAGGTCACGATGACGGGTGGCGTCACGTCGTTGACCGTCACGGTCTGCGTGCAAGAGGCGTTGCCGGTGCGATGCGCCTCTTCGTCATCCCACGGGGCGGGCGAGTCGTGCGAGGTGGCCGTCCAGGTGACGGTTGTCACGCCGGTCGGGAACGGGTCGGTCAGCGGCCTGCCGTCGCTGCGCAAGCTGCTGACGGTCACGTTGTCGCCCGTCGTGGTCGGGGTTCCGACATCCACCGAAGCCTGGCAGTCGTTGCCGGCGTTGGCCGTCTTGTCAGGCGGACAACTGATCGTCACGTTGCCGTTCGCGTCAACCACCGTGATGGCGAAGGTGCAGGAACCGTCGCCCGTCTCGGAGGTCACGGTGACGATGGTCGTCCCGACGGGGAAGAACGAGCCGGAGACCGGCGAGGGCGTGATCGTGCCGCACGAGCCGGTGCCAGCCGCGTTGGGGAAGGTGACGTGCGCGCCGCGCTGTCCGCCTTCGGTCGTGTCCGCGTTGACGGTGAAGTTGGACGGGCAGGTCAGTTCGCAGGCCGCGTTGCTAACGCCGGTCTGGATGTCGAACGTGGCGGTCGAGGTGTTGTTGGTCCCGTCCGGGTCTGTTGTCGTGCCCAGCGCCGTCGCCGACGTGCTGTAAGAGCCGGGCGAGTCGCCGCCTAGGTTGTAGATGGCTGTGAACTCGGCCACATCGCCGTTCGCCATGCTGGCGATTGTGCAATCGCCGGGCGAGGTCGCCGTGCAGGTCGGGCCGGAGTCCTGCGTGAAAGAGGAGAGCGTCGCGCCGACCGGGAGCGAGTCAACCAGGTGGATGGCCAGGGCCGGGTCAGGCCCGCCGTTGGTGACCTGAATGACGAAGGCGACGTTCTCGCCCGTGTGAATCTGGTCGGCGGAGTCGCGCCGGTACTTCTGGACTAAGACGTCGGCCTGCGGGGCCGCCGGCTCGTGCACGACGAAGCGCGCGGTCTGACGAACCACCCCGTTGGCCTTGGTGAGGTTCACGCGCCAGTTGCCGCGATTGTCCACAGTCCTAACGACATTCCCGTCACTGTCTTGTATGTCGGTCGTGCTGGTGGACGGGATGGTGTAAGTGTAGGTCGTGGTGTCGTCCGGTGAGGCGGCGTCTACTTGTCTGTCGAGTCCGGAGGGGCCGGCCCAGGTGACGCGCCAGGGGAAGAACCCGGTGGGCAGGGTTGGGACGCCCGTCACTTTCACGCAGACCGTATCGCCGAGGTTGAAGTCTGTCTTGGGGGTCGTACAGTTCGTATCGAAGGTGGCGATGCCTTCGGCGAAAAAGACCGGCGTGAGCAGAGGGGCCGACGACGGGCGGGCGGCCTTCGGACTCGGCGCTCTGCGGGCCGCGGCCACATCTGGGGCCTTCGACTTCAAAGAGGAGCGGACGCGCGAAGAACTCGAAAGCGCCGAGTAGAAGGGTGCGGCTACAATCGCAGCCATAATGATAAAAACGCCGAGGGCAAGCAGATTACGGCGTGTTACAGCTTGGGAGGGGCTTCCGGTTCTCATTAGTTTCTCTCCTTGGGTCGCGGATCGAATTGTCTCGGCCATGAATTCGGGCACTCGTCCCAAAGGGCTAGGGCCTAACCGCCTCTGGCAAATTAACCAACGGTACCTGGGTACTGTAAAGTTATTCGAACAGGCGAGTGATGCGGCAGTGGTTTTATGGCTTTCGGTGTCGCTAGCTATTCAACGAGGCTTGAGCTGCGATAACTGTGCAGCAAAGCTCCTCCAACGGGATGAAACGAAGCACGGAGCATTTTCGGGAAGGGTCGAACGTCGCCGAAACGTTCGCGCCCTAGAAAAGCGAGGGAGCGTTAATACAATACTTTTTTCTCTTTGTCAACTACTTTGACAACGGACGGTAGAAACTTCACAGCCTGCGTGAAAAATTTGCCCAAGAGCCGGCGACCGGACGACACGGCCCGCGCTAAATTGCCAGCCATTCTTCATCCCGAAGCGCGCCGAGTCCTCCGCCGCCTCGCGTGAGACAGTTTAAACACCACGCCTCATGCAAAAGTTGTTCACGTGACTTTAAAGTGGCTCAGGTGACTTTCGCCGGGACGGAGCGGTCGGCCCCTTCGGAAGGGTTGAGCGCCTTCAGGTCGGCCTCGACCATCTCGCGCACGAGGCTCTCGAAGGTGTAGCGCGGCTCCCAGCCGAGCACGTTGCGCGCCTTCGAGGCGTCGCCGATGAGCAGCTCGACTTCGGCGGGGCGGTAGAACCTGTCGTCCACCTTGACGTAAGCCTGCCAGTCGAGTCCCGCCTCGCCGAAGGCGCGCTCGCAGAACTCTCGAACGGTGTGCGTCTCCCCGGTGGCGACGACGTAGTCGTCAGGCTCCGGCTGCTGAAGCATCAACTGCATGGCGCGCACGTAGTCGGCGGCGTGGCCCCAGTCGCGGCGTGCGTCGAGGTTGCCGAGCCGCAGCTCGGAGGCCAGCCCGAACTTGATGCGCGCGACGGTCGAGGTGATCTTGCGCGTGACGAACTCGAAGCCGCGGCGCGGGCTTTCGTGGTTGAAGAGGATGCCCGACACACAATACATGCCGTAAGCCTCGCGGTAATTGCGCGTGAGGTCGAAGCCGGCGACCTTGCTGATGCCGTAGGGCGAGCGCGGGTGGAAGGGCGTCGCCTCGGCCTGCGGCACCTCGCGCACCTTGCCGAACATCTCGGAGGAGCCGGCAAAGTAGAAGCGGCACTGCGGCTGAAGCTCGCGCAGCGCGGCGAGCATGTAGTGAGTGCCGTTGATGTTCGTGTTCATCGTCGAGAAGCCGTCGGCGAACGACTCGGCGACGAAGGACTGCGCGGCGAGGTGATAGCACTCGTCGAACTGTTGGCGGCTGAAGATGTGGAAGATGCTGGGGTAGGATTCGAGGCTCGCGGCGTGCATCGTGAGTCGGTCGAGCAGGTGCTCGACTCTCGTGAAGCGGCGCGAAGGGTCTTCGAGCGCGACGCGCCGCACGATGCCGTGAACCTCGTAGCCAAGCGACAGAAGGTGCTCGGCCAGATAGCTTCCGTCCTGTCCGTTGATGCCGGTGATTAAAGCTCTCTTCATCTCTTCCCTCTCAAGCGTCGGGCGCGGGGTAAGCCAATACCATAAACCGCGCCCCAAGTACAACGCGTGCCCGTTTGCGAGTCACGGCCCGACTGAGAGTTCGGCCTCCGTGCGCTCTCTCTCAGGCGGAGACGAGACGGAAGCTTGCCCCTTAAACCGAGCCGCCAGCCGTTTGAGCCGCGCCGCCGCGACGTGTAGAGTAAAGAAGTACGACTCCCCGCGAACGCAAGAGACCGACAACTCCGCACGCCGCGCGCGACCGCCGTGCGCGCGGCCAGAGGGATGAGTGAAGTGATGAGAAAAATCTTCGCCGCCGCCTTCGCCCTTCAACTGCTTGTGGCGTGCGGCGGCACGTCGGGCGCAGCCGCGCAGCGCCGGGCCGCGTCGGCGCAGCCGGCAGGCCAACACGTCGTCGCCAACCAGATGGCCGGCGCAGACCTCGGCGCGAAGATCAACGCCGCCGACTCGGCGCTCGGCGCGCGCGCCGGAGAGATTTGGGTCTACCCGGCGCAGGGGGCTGCCGGCTCGATTGACACGCAGGTCACGGTCGGCAGCCGCCACACGCTGCGCTTCTTCGCGGGCGTCTACCCGTCGAACTACCAGGCCGGCTCCGAGGGCATCATCCGTCTGAAGTCGGGCGCGTCGGCGGTCGGCTCAGGCTGGGACGCGATCCTGCGCGAGTCTTCGCGCGGGACTTACAATCCCTGGACGGTCTTCATCAACTACGACGGCTCGGTTGATAACGGCGCGGCCTCCGACGACATACACATCTCGAACCTGAAGATCGAGGGCGCGGCGGGCCTCTACGGCTCGGCGAAGCAGGCCATCTCGCTCGGCAACTGCCGTGGCTGCTCGGTCGAGCGCGTCTACTTGCGCGCCACCAAGAGCATCGGGATTCAGGCGGGCGGCGGGAGCGACCACGGCAACTTCGCCCGCGACGTAACGATAGCCGATAACGTTCTGGAGTGGGTCGCCAGCCAGGCGCTCGCCTGCGTCAACTGCTCGGGCGTGAGCTTCCTGCGCAACAAGGTCATCCACCCCGGCCCGCTCACGGCTGAAGGCAAGCCGCCCGGCAATGTCCCCATCGACATCGAGCCGAACTCCCCTTCGGACACGATGACGAACGTGCAGATCAGCGACAACGTCGTGGACGCTTCGGGCGGGGCGACGTGGTGCGGCGGCTCGATCTGCACGCTGCACGGCATCGTCGTCCAGAACGGCGTGGGCGTGCCTGCGAACAGGTTCTCGGTCTCGGTCACGAACAACCGGATCATCGGCGCGGCGATCACCGACAAGGCATTCTATATTCAGGGCACAGGCATCTGGGTCATCGCCGCGCCGAACACGAAGGTCGTCGGCAACCACATCCAGCGCACGCTCGACGGCATCAAGGTCACGTCCACGCCCAACTTCACGGTCGAGGGCAACGAGCTCATCTCCACCGGGTTCACGGCTAACACCTCGCTGCTCGTCGAGGGGACGAACGTCTCCGGCGTGGTGAGCAACAACACCGTGCGCGTTGACTCAGGCTCGCCCTATGCCGCCGGCGAGGACGCGCTCATCGTCGAGACGGCCACCTCCGGCGCGGGCGTCACCTACAGCTCGAACCGCGCGGGCGGCGTCACGCTGTCGCTGCCGCGGAGCAGAATCGTCGGCGGCAGTCCGAGGTAGGCACGGATGAAAATATTTGGGTAGGCACGGATGAAAATATTCGTGACAGGCGGCGCGGGCTTCATCGGCTCGGCCTTCGTGCGCCTCGCGCTTGCGGAGTCGCCCGCCTGCCGCATCGTCAACTTCGACGCGCTCACCTACGCCGGTAACCTCGACAACCTCCGCGGCCTCGACGAAGACCGCCACCGCTTCGTCCGCGGCGACATCTGCGACGGCGACGCCGTCCTCGACGCGCTCGAAGAAGGGACGGACGCCGTCGTCAACTTCGCCGCCGAGTCGCACGTTGACCGAAGCATCCACTCCGCGCACGAGTTCATACGCACCAACGTCCTCGGCACGCAGGTTCTCCTGGATGCCGGGCGCGAGCGCAAAGTCGGGCGCTTCCTTCAGGTCTCGACCGACGAGGTGATGGGGAGCCTGCCCGAACGCGACGACGCCTTCTTCGACGAAGAGTCGCCGTTTGCGCCCAACAGCCCCTACTCGGCCTCGAAGGCCGCCGCCGAACACCTCTGCCGCGCCGCCTGCCACACGCACAAACTCGACTGCGTCGTCACGCGCTGCGGCAACAACTACGGCCCGCGCCAGTTTCCCGAAAAGTTCCTGCCGCTCCTGCTCTCGAACGCGATGCGCGACGAGCCTGTGCCGGTCTACGGCGACGGGCGGAACGCGCGCGACTGGATTTACGTCGAAGACCACTGCCGCGCCCTGCTCGCAGTCCTCAAGCGCGGGCGTGCGGGCCAGGTCTACAACGTCGGCGCGCGCAACGTCCGCCGCAACGTCGAGGTCGCCGAGTCGGTCTTGAAGCTCGTCGGCAAGCCAACGTCGCTCATCCGCTTCGTCGCAGACCGTCCCGGCCACGACCGCCGCTATGCCATCAACCCTTCGAAGATCGAGACCGAGCTGGGCTGGCGTCCCCGTGAGACCTGGGAGTCGGGCCTCTCGAAGACCGTCCGCTGGTACGCAGACAACGCCGACTGGGTCGAGCGCGCACGCAGCGGAGCCTACCGCGAATACTACACGAAGCAGTACGGGACGATTTGAGGAGTAGCCAGTAGTTAGTAGTCAGTAGCCAGTAGTTTTCGCCGGCAGTAGTGATGTCGCTTCGTGCCGACTCGCCGGTTGAGAAAGGTTCTGCTACTGTCTACAGACTACTGGCTACTGACTTCCGAATTATGAAAGTTCTCATCACGGGCGCGGGCGGGATGGTCGGGCGCGCGCTGGCCGAGCACTGCCGGACGCGCGGCGACGAGGTCGCGGCCTTCGAGCGCGCGGGCCTCGACATCACGGACGAGGTGTCAGTGCGCGAGGCGTTCGCGGGCGCACGGCCTGAGGCGGTCATCAACTGCGCCGCCTGGACGGACGTTGACGGCTGCGAGCTTGACCCGCAGCGCGCTTTCCTCGTCAACTCGCAGGGCGTCGAGATACTGGCGACGGCGAGCCGCGCGGCGGGCGCGGTCTTCGTCGCCGTCTCGACCGATTATGTCTTCGACGGGAGGAAGGCCGAAGGCTTCTACACGCAGCGCGACGACCCGCACCCCTTGAGCGCCTACGGCGCGTCGAAGCTCGAAGGCGAGCGGCGCGCGCAGATCGCTTCGGCGCGCACCGTCGTCGTGCGCTCGGGCTGGATGTTCGGCGCGGGCGGGAAAAATTTTCTGGCGCAGGCCGCCGCGCGCGCCCGACGCGGCGAGCCGCTGCGCGCCATCTCCGACTCTTACGGCACGCCGACCTACGCGCCCGACCTCGCCGCGCGCCTGCGCGAGCTGGCCGCGCTCGACCTGCCCGGCGTCTACCACGTCGTCAACTCCGGCGAGGGCGCGAGCTACGAGGGGTTCGCGCGCGCGGCCGTCGAGGCGGCGCGGCTCCCCGGGGTCGAGATCGAGCGCATCCTCGCGGACTCGCTCCGGCGCCCCGCCCCGCGCCCGCGCAACTCGCGCATGCGCTGCCTCCTCTCCGAGGCCGTCGGCCTCCGGCCCCTGCGCGACTGGCGCGAGGCGCTCGACGAGTTCGCCTCCCTCACGGCCGGGGCGCCGGCCGGGGGCGCGCACGCACCGTGATTTGCCTCGGGGCGAATCTCTGTATATTATTACGGCGCCGGGAATTAGCCGACGTGTGCGGTC
>JALZHC010000400.1 GCA_030914105.1 Acidobacteriota bacterium | reverse complement strand
CCGCGACCGGTTCGCCGACGAGCGGGTCGAATTCGAGAAGAAAGGGAGCGAGCGCAAGGAGGCAGAGAGGAGGCGGGACGCGCGCGACGCGCTCGGCAGGCTCGACGAACGGCTGAACACCGTCATCCTCCAGAACGGCGAGGAGAAGCTGTACACGGTCGCGCGCTTCATTCACGTGACGCTCAGCGACGCGACCCGGCTGCTCGTCCTGGAGGGCACGGGGCGCATCGGCGACGATGTTCTTTTCGCGGGCGACGACCTCGTCCAGTTCAAGCGGCTCCTGCTCGAAGACGTCTTTCCCGAAGAGATCGAGAAGGTCTCCAACATCCGGCTCGCCGCCGTCAACGTCTACCTCCACGGCGCGAAACAGGCGGCGCTCTGTCTTTCGGGCGGCGGCATACGCAGCGGCACCTTCGCCCTCGGACTCATTCAAGGGTTGGCCCGCCGGAACCTGCTCAGAGAGTTCCACTACCTTTCGACCGTCTCCGGCGGCGGCTACATCGGGAGCTGGCTGACGGCCTGGATACACCGCCACCGCGACGGCCTCGAAGGGGTGACGAACGACCTGCGGAACAGGCCGCCCGACACGACCGTTGACCCCGACCCCGGCCCGCTGCGCTACCTGCGCCGGTACAGCAACTTCATCACCCCGCAGGTGGGGCTGCTCACCGCCGACACCTGGACGTTCATCGCCATCTACCTGCGCAACCTCCTGCTGAACTGGTTCGTGCTCATCCCCCTCCTGCTCGGCTGGCTGATGCTTCCGCGGCTCTACAACTCGATCCTGCTGGCACCCGTGGGCGGGGAGGACTTGGGCGAGCTCGCCGGCCGCCAACTCCAAGGCAGACACGTCCTGCTCGCCCTCGGCTGCCTGCTCAGCGTCGTCGCCATCGCCTACGTCGCCTTCAACCGCCCGAAGATCAGGGAGTACCTCAAAGTCCGCAGCCCCTTCTGGTACAGGCGGACGGATCAGCGCAGCTTCCTCCTCTACTGCCTGCTGCCGCTCACCGTGGCCGCCGTCTGCATCACGATCTACTGGGCCTGGTCGCGCGAGGTGCACGAGTTGCGCGGCGACTCCCACCACTGGTGGGACTACCCCTTTTTCGGCGTGATTCTCTGCCTGATGGGCTGGCTCTGCGCGATGGCCGTCCTGCGCCGACTCCCCTGGGCCGCGCTCGCGTTCGCCGCCGCGCTCGCGTGGGCGTACCTGCGCGGCGACCTCACGAGCTTCTGGAGCCTCGTGACGAGCTTCTGGAGTCTCCTGCCCTTCCTGATCTTCTTCGTCGTCCTCGTCGTCGAGTTGCTCATCGTCAGACGCGTCACGCACCTCGCCTACGCGAAGCCGCACGAGCTGAACCCCTTCGAGATAATGTCCCTCATGCTGGCGGGCCTCGTCGGCGGAGCGGCCTTCTGGCTCGCAGAGTACGTTCGCAGCCCGACGCTGCGCGTCATCGACAACTCGTGGTCGAGCTGGACGACGGAGTTCTACACCTGCCTCGCCGTGCCGGTCTTCTTCGGCGGGTTCCTGCTCGCGATGACTATTTTCGTCGGCGCCACCAGCCACCTCAAGGAGTTCGAGGACGAGGACAGGGAGTGGTGGGCGCGCGCGGGGGCGTGGGTTCTGATCGTCGTCATCGCCTGGGTGACGTTCTCGGTGCTGGTCATCTTCGGCCCGCTGGCGCTGCTCTCCTTTCCGAAGCTGCTCGCCTCGGCGGGCGGCGTCTCCGGCCTGCTGGCGCTCCTCGCCGGTCGCAGCTCGAAGACGCCCGCCAACCAGGAGAAGCAGGCAGAGAGCGGCACGGCCTCTTCCATCATGGGCAGCGTCCTGCCGCTGCTGGCCGCGGTCTTCCTCGGAATCTTCGTCGCCGCCCTCTCGCTCCTCACGAGCCTGGCGATCATCCTCATCGCCGTCGGGCTCGGCGTGAATACGTTCATCCTGGGGCTGCCCCAGTTAAGACTGTTCACAGCAGACCCGCAGGCCGCGTCGCTGCTCGCCGGCTTCGGCCTGACCGACCTGTTCATGCACATGTGGGCCGTCCACTACGCCTCGTTCTGGCTCGCGCTGGGCCTGATGGTCGCCTTCCTGGTGCTCGGCTTCGTCATGGCGCGGCTCATCAACCTCAACCGCTTCTCGCTGCACGCGGGCTACCGCGACCGCCTGATTCGCGGCTTCCTCGGCGCGTCGCGCGGCGAAGGCGAGCGCAAGCCGAACCCGTTCACGGGCTTCGACCAGCTCGACAACGTGCGCATGCACGAGCTGCGCCCGATGCTCCTGCGCGAGGGCGACTTCAAGAACTTCGGGCAGTTGGCTAACAGGCTGCGGCTACACGACGACGACGACCCTGTCTCAAAGTATCTCTGGGAGAAGCACACCCTCGGCCAAGGGGCGGAAGAGCGCGAGAAAGAGTTCCTGCGCGACGACACGAAGGAAGAGCTTGCGGCCTATAGCCCCGACGCGCTGCCGTCGCAGTCGCTTAAGGAGATGCTCATCCGCGACCTCAACGGCGCGCTCGAAGAGACGGAACTCCCGCTCTACGCCGCCGCCCCCTTCCAGCCTTACCGCAGCCGGCAGCCCGCGCGCGGCATCATCGAGTGGGCGCGCCAGCAGCCGCCCGAACTACGCGAGCAGTACCGCCGCAGCCCTTACGCCATCCTCCTCAACCGCGTCCTGCTCCAGATGGCCTACCCGGAGGAGATCAAGGAGAAGTACCCGCCGCCGCACCGCGCGCTGCATCTGGTCAACACGACGCTGAACCTCGTCGGGGGCGATAACCTCGCGTGGCAGCAGCGCAAGGCCGAGCCGTTCTCCGTCACGTCGCTCCACGCGGGCTGCTTCCGGCTCGGCTACCGCGACTCGCGCTTTTACGGCGACGAGCAGGGCATCAAGCTCGGCACGGCGATGGCCGTCTCCGGTGCCGCCGCCAGCTCGAACATGGGCTACTACACGACCTCGCCCGTCCTCTCGATGGTGCTCACGCTCTTCAACGTGCGGCTCGGCTGGTGGCTCGGCAACCCAGGCCCCGCCGGCCAGAGCACCTACAGGCGGCAGTCGCCTAAGTATTCCGTGGCCCCCGTCCTCGCCGAGGCGTTCGGGCTGACGGACGACAGGAGCAAGTACGTCTACCTGACCGACGGCGGCCACTTCGAGAACCTCGCGCTCTACGAGATGGTTCTGCGCCGCTGCCGCCTCGTCATCCTCAGCGACGCTGCGGCCGACGCCGACTACCAGTTCGAAGACCTCGGCAACGCCGTCCGCAAGATTCGCATTGACCTCGGCGTGCCCATAGACTTCAAGCAGGTGCCCATCTTCAGCAAGTCGCTCGACTCGTCCGGCGAGGAGAGGCGAAGGCGACGCCGCGGCGGCTACTGGGCCATCGGGCGGATCAGATACTCCTGCGTAGACAAAGACGCGCAGGACGGCGTGCTCATCTACGTCAAGCCCGCCGTCTACGGCCAGGAGCCGCAGGACGTGCTCAACTACAAGAGGTCGCACGACTCCTTCCCGCACGAGACGACCGCCGACCAGTTCTTCGACGAGCCGCAGTTCGAGAGCTACCGCGCCCTCGGCTCCTACATCATGGATCTGATGTGCTGCGAGGACGGCCCCGGCCCGCAGCCCACAACGCTTGAGGAGCTGGCGGGCAGGCTCTACTGTCAGATAGACACTGCGGAAAAGGATCAGTGGGACTGGCCGGCCATGAAGGCGGGATGGCTCGACGACGTGTGCCGCGCGCTAGAGCAGGCTAAGAAGCAGCAAGAGCTTGCACAGCAGCAGCAACAGCTTACCCTGGAGCAGCAGCAGCTTGCCCAACCGACGCCACCGCAACAGCAACCGTAGCTCGCGGCACCGCGCTGACGGGCGCGGCGCACGCCGAGTTTGCCATCCAGTTTGCTCCGTGCGAGTATAACGCCTGGAAGTTATGCGGAATCCCGACGGAGCTTTAGACCTACTCATCATCGGCGCGGGGCCGGCCGGACTCTCCGCGGCCGACGTGGCCGCGCGCGAGGGGCTGGATTACCTCGTCGTCGAGAAGGGACTCATCGCCGATACGGTCTACCACTACCCCATCGGCCTGACCGTCTTCTCCACCACGAACGAGCTTGAGCTGCGCGAGGGCACGCTCCGCCCCTGCCGCGAGAAGCCGACGCGCGAGGAGCTTCTCTCCTACTACGTCCGCTTCGCGCTCGAACAAAATCTACGCATCAACACCGAGGAAGAGGTCACGCGCATCGAGCGCCTCGACCCGGAGGGCTTCCGCATCCGCACTTCGCGCGGCGCATACGAGGCCGCGCGCCTGCTCGTCTGCACCGGTGCGATGGCCCGCCCGCGCCGTCTCGGAGTCCCCGGCGAAGACCTCCCGAAAGTCGGCCACCGCTTTCGCGAGCCGTTCCCCTTCGTCCGTAAGGACGTGCTCGTCGTCGGCGGCGGCAATTCCGCAGCCGAGGCTGCGCTCTTCCTCTCCGAAGGCGGCGCGCGCCCGACCTTCGCCATCTGGCCCGCCGACTGGGAGAACCGCGACCCCAAGCTCGGCTGCATCAAGCACTGGGTTCGCGCTCCGCTCGAACGCGAGATCGCCGAAGGCCGCCTCCGCCTCTTCCTCTTCTCCGAAGTCGAAGAGATAGCCGAGGCCCACGTCAGACTGAAGGACGCCGAGGGCGCTTCGCACACGCTCCCCAACGAC
>JALZHC010000963.1 GCA_030914105.1 Acidobacteriota bacterium | reverse complement strand
GTGTTCATTCACTCCCGCGCGCCTTCAACTCTCTTACTCACAACTCGCGCGCCCGCCTTCAACTCTCGCACTCACTTCAGCTCGCGCGCCCGCTTTACCGTCGCCCGCGCCGGCTCAAAGCTTGGCCGCCCGCGCCGGCTCAGGCCTGGTCGCCCGCGCCGACCTCGCTCTCACGTCCGTCTCCGCTTTCCCGCTCGCCACCGTCTCTTCGCCCGTCGCTCCACACGGCCTCGGCCACGCCCGCCAGCCACACGAGCGTTCCGCGCGCGCCGAAGTGCTCGCGCACGCGCGCGAAGATGCGCGGGTAGAGCCGCGCCGTGCGCGCCGCGAGCCGGCGCAGCGCCGCAAACGTCACGCGCCCTTGAAACAGCTCGCGCCGAACGCGCTCGTCCAAACCGGCGAGCGCCGCCAGGAGCGCGTTCAGCGTCTCGTTGACGGAGTGCGGCGCGCTCTTCGGCGCGGGCCGGAGAAACTCCGCCAGGCCGACAGCGCCGGCCACCCGCGGCCCCCCGTCCGAGATTCGCGCCAGCGTGTCGGCGTCCATCCGTCCCGTTTCGAGCGCGAGGTGAGTCAGGCGAGCGGCGCGGCTTAAGTTCCGCACGTGCGCGCCGAAGAGGCGCGGGCCGAGCACGCCCTCCGCACCGCCGACGAGCATCACGCGCTCGCACGCCGCCGACGGGCTGCGAGTCGCGCGACGGCGCGAGGCGTTGAAGTAGCCGAAGGTCGGGCGCTCGACGCGCCAGCCCGCGCCCTTCTGCTTGTAGGCGGGCAGCGACTCGAAGTAGCGCTCGAAGAGCGAGAGCAGAGACTTGTCGGCGGGCGAGTCAACCGAGTCGTAGAAGAGCAGGCGCGTCGAATACTCTTCGCGCGCCGAGCTTCCGGCGCAGCTCTGCCAGAAGAGCTGACGGTGCTCGCTGGCGTCCTCCGTGCTGACGAGAATTTCGCCCGCGCCGAAATCAATCGTGCCGCGCGCGAATCCGCGCGCCAAAGTGCCGACCGTCGTGCAGACGTGCGCGGGCGCTTCTCCCCCGCTCAACTGCCGCGCCACCGGCGAGTCCGCGCCCGACGCGTCCGCGAACAGTCGCGCCGAGAAGAACCTCCGCCGGCCTCCCGTGCCTTCGGCCTCGACCGTCACGCGCGCACGCTCGACGTAGACGCGAACTAACCGCAAGCCTTCGAGCGCGGCGCACCCTTTGCGCCGCCGCAGCCTCTCGGCGGCGAGCGCGACCAGACGCGCGCCGTCAACCGAAACGTCGAGCGCGCCGCTCACCCAGAGCGGCCCGGCCTTCACGCGCGAGGCCGCGTCGTGGAACTTCAGCAGGCCGCCGCGCGAGCGGTTCAAGACCGCCGCCCCGACCTCCTCGCGCGTGAAGACGCCCGCGCTCGAAAGCTCGCCCAACTCATCATCCGAAAGGCTCCAGTTGTCGTCGCCGCCTCCGGCGAACTCATTCGCGCAGAGGACGAGGACGCGGCGGCCGTGTTGAATGGCGAGCGCCGACGCGTGCAGCAGCGCCGACGCGCCGCCCGCGTAGATCACTTCAAACTCCGCCTCCGACGTGCGCCCCGCGGGCGGCGCACCGCGCACGACCACTTCGGCTGTGTCGCGCGCGCCTCCCTTCGTCTCCCAGGTCTTCCGCCAGCGCGTCTCGAGCTCCCAGATGCTGCGCAGCCACTCCTCTCGACGCGGCAGCGCGCCCAAGCTCGCGACCGTCTCCGGGTAACGCTGGCGGAAGTATGCGAGGTCGGGCGCGTGCGTCGCGCGGACGGCGGCAGATGCGCGGGCGGATTTCGTCGGAGCCGTGGCTACCATAAAACCTCTAAAGAGTCGGAGACCTTCCGGGCGCGAGGCCGAAGCGCGCCCGCCGCGGCGAGGCTTGATGTCTTGTCCGGGGAGTACAGCGGCGAGTGTAGCCGAAGGGCGCGCGCGCGGTCTAGCCCGCCGCGCCGCCCGCGCACGCCGCGCCGAGAGTTGAAAGAAAAATGTGACCTCGCGGCGACACTTTCACTCGGCCCGACGGCTCGGC
>JALZHC010000962.1 GCA_030914105.1 Acidobacteriota bacterium | reverse complement strand
GTAGAAGCGTTAAGCATCTCCTTCGCACCTACTGGCTGCTGGCTACTGAATACTGTCTACTCATTCATCCTTCCAGCGCCCCGCTCGCGGTTCTGTTTTTTTCGCCGCTAAATTTTTCTCCACAAACCGCAAACCGTTATGCTAGGATGAAATTCGTGGGGCGTTGCCGCTTTTGGCCGCGCACGTTTCTCTTCTCGGCGGCTGGCCCGGAGATGTCTGAGCCGGCGGCCCCTGCCCGCAGCCCCTTTGGTAGACTCACTCAATAAAGCCCCGTCTGTCAGTTTGCTTGACCTTTGATCGTCATACTGACCGAGGAAGGCCCCGGACACTTATTAGCTCTCTCCGCCTAAACGGCTTTTTCGCCGGATATTTAACGGGACGCGCCGGCGCTCGGCTCTGGCACCGGAGTTGACTTGTGACGGCGGGAGCGGGCCTGCGAGCGAGAGGCCCCGGACAGAATACCCCTCGAATGAATATGATGATGGAGATAGTGGAAGGCCAGCGTTTTCCCCAGCAGTTCGTCCGCACGCTCCTCGCCCTGGGCGCGTGCGCGGCGCTCTTCATGCTCTTCCGTCTGCCGGTCGCGCAGCTCAGCTTCACAGTCCTGCTGCTGGCGCTCCTGGCCGCGCAGGTCTCTGCGCGCTTCGACAACGGGGCACGTCACGACGGCTGGCACTTCCCTTCCGCCTCGGCCTTCGTCTTTCTGGCGATGCTTCTCTTCGACGGCGAGGTGGCCGTGCTTCTGGCCGCGCTCGTCGCCGCCTGCGCGGCGCTCGCCGACAGGAAGCCGGCTGAGGCCATGGCCTTCCGCGCGGCGACGGCAGGCGTGGCGACCTTCGTCGTCGTCTGGGCGCTGCGGCTCTCGTCCGGCGTCATCACGGACATCCCCGCAAGCCCGCTCTCGACCGCGGCGCTCGACGCCGCCGGCGTCGCCGTCTTCTCGCTCTCCTTCATCAACGCCGGGATGACCACGCTCGGCATCTCGTACCGCATCAACCAGTCGCCCTGGCGCGAGGGCGCGCGCACTTTCTTCTGGCAGTTGGTCGGCAACTCCGCGGCCTTCGCCTCGGCGCTTTTGGCCGCCGTCGGCGTCCACTTCGTCGGCGCGAACGTCTCTATCGCCGTCGGCGCGCTGGCGTGCCTCGTGGCGACAATCGCCCGCCCGCTCTTCTTCAACGAGAAGCCCGCGCCGCACGCGACCGCGACCGACGCGCGCGAGAAGGCGAGCGAGAGCGACCGCTTCCGCTCGGCCTTCGACTTCGCCGCCATCGGCATGGCGCTGGTCTCGACCGAGGGACGCTGGCTCCAGGTCAACCGAAGCCTGTGCCATATCCTCGGCTATACCGAGAAGGAACTTTTGACGACCGACTTCCTCTCCGTCACGCACCCGGACGACCTGCCGACCGCGCTCTCGAACATCGGCCAGCTGCTCCGCGGCAAGGTGCAGGCGTCGCAGATGGAGAAGCGCTACATCCACAAGTCGGGCCACGAGGTCTGGGTTCACTGGAGCGTCTCGATGGTGCGCGACCAGTACAGCACTTCAGTCCACCTCATCTTCCAGATACAGGACATCACCGACCGCAAGCTCGCCGAAGAGCAGCTCCACCACGACGCCTTCCACGACGCGCTTACGGGACTGCCGAACCGCGCCCTCTTCATGGATCACCTCAAGCTCTCGATTGCCCGCGCGCGCCGCAACCAGAGCCAGCGTTTCGCAGTCCTCTACCTCGACCTCGACCGCTTCAAGGTCATCAACGACTCTCTGGGCCACACCATCGGCGACCAGCTCCTCGTCGGCATCGCCGACCGCCTCAAAGATAACCTGCGCCCCGGCGACACGGTCGCGCGCCTCGGCGGCGACGAGTTCGTCATCCTCATCGAAGACATCGCCGAAGACACGGAGGCCGTCCAGGTCGCCGAGCGCATCCAGCAACAACTGAGCGCGCCGTTCACCCTGAGCGGGCGCGAAGTCTTCACCACCGTCAGCCTCGGCATCGCGCCATCCGACACCGGCTACGAGCGCGCC
>JALZHC010000399.1 GCA_030914105.1 Acidobacteriota bacterium | reverse complement strand
CTCTTCCCGTCGGAAACGTTTGCACCCTGCGAGGTAGCCTGTAATCTAGTCGTGCCCCGTGTAAATGTCATCACGCGCCCGTAAAGAGAGGTAAAAAGTTGTAAAAGCCCTGTAAAAGCCGCCCCGCGGGTAGAGACGCGGGAGCGCGTTCCGTTGTATCGTATGCGGCGCGGGAACCCCCGCGTGAGTTGACGGAGTCTTTGATGTCTGAGCTGCGCGCATTCTTCAAACGTCACATCCTGCTCGTCGGGCTGGCGGCGGTCGTCTTCCCTCTGCTGGCGATCATCGGCCTGCAATATTGGTCTCTGCGCAAGCTGGAGAAGACCTCGATTGTCGCGGGCACGGTCGGGATGAAGAACTTCCTCGCCGGGGTCACCTCCGAGGTCAGGATGTTCTACAAGTCGAGCGCGGAGCAGGCACTCGCCGTGCCGGCCTACGCGGTCGAGGGCACGAACATGTGCGACATCAAAGACCATTTCCCCGTCTGCAAGGTCGAGGGCGCGAAGGGACTCTTCCTCGCCTCGTTCGACGAGGGCGGCGAGTCGCAGACCATCTTCTACGACCCGAAGAACTCTTCTTCGCCGGTCGCCGACGTGCCGCCGGCCGAGGCGCGCGCCGTGCAGTTCGCCACCGGCCCCTTGCGCCTGGCGCGCAAGGAGGGCGTCGCCATGCCGCAGCCGGCGGCCTGGATGGAGGATCACGACCCCGAAAACCTCGTCTTCATCAGGGCCATCACGGACGACCAGAAGGTGGTCGGCGCTGCCGGCATGATCCTCGACCCCGCATACTTCCGCGAGGTCGTTCTGCCTTCGAAGCTCGAAGAGGCTTTGAAAAAATATTTCCCCGACGGCACGGACGAGAACGTCATCGTCACGGCCTACGACAACCGCGACAACGCCATCATCAGCTCGCAACAGGCGCACGGGCAGAACGACGAGATCAAGACCAACCTGCCGTACTTCTACGAGTACAAGGTCGGCATCCGCAGCCGCCACATGACGCCGGAGCAGTGGGCGCACTGGAACTTCGACTACAGCCTCTCGCTCTCGCTGTTGATGACGGCGGTGCTCATCGGCGGCATCGTGCTCGCGCTCAGGACGGCCTCGCGCGAGATGCGCCTGTCGCAGATGAAGGCCGACTTCGTCTCGAACGTCTCGCACGAGCTGCGGACGCCGCTCGCCTCCATCCGCGTCTTCGGCGAGTTCATGAAGCTGGGCCGCGTCAGCGAATCGGAGAAGATACGCGAGTACGGCGAGCACATCGAGACCGAGAGCCGGCGTTTGACGCAGCTCATCAACAACATCCTCGACTTCTCGAAGATCGAGTCGGGCCGCAAGACCTACGAGTTCGAGCGCGCGCAAGTAGAAGAGGTCGTCGCCGAGACCCTGAAGACCTGCGAGGTGCGGCTCAAGCAGAGCGGCTTCCGCATCGTCTTCGAGCCGCCCGCGCGCCCTCTGCCCGCGGCCATCTTCGACCGCGAGGCGCTGGCGCAGGCGCTCTTGAACCTGCTCGACAACGCCGTGAAATACTCCGAGCGGGCCGAAGAGAAGGAGGTGCTGGTGCGTGTGGGCGAGCGCGACGGCTGCGTGCTGCTCTCCGTCACAGACCACGGCATCGGGATTGCGCCCGCCGAGCAGAAGAAGATTTTCGAGAAGTTCTACCGGGTCTCGACCGGACTCGTCCACGACGTGAAGGGCAGCGGCCTCGGCCTCTCGCTCGTCAAGCACATCGTCGAGGCGCACCGCGGCACCGTCTCGGTCGAGAGCGCGCCGGGCCGCGGCAGCACCTTCACCATCTCCCTGCCCGCCGCCGAAGCCGCGGGCGACCGCGCCGAGACGCAGAAGCCGACGCCGATGCTCGGAGGCGACGGGCAGGGCTTGGCTTTGAATAAGTCCGGAGTCTGAAGTCTGGAGTCTGGAGTCAAGGCAAGTTGGCTTTGACTCTCGACTCTCGACTCCAGACTTCAGACTAAAAACGGATATGCGAAAAGTTCTCATCGTGGAAGACGATCAGGCGATGGCGGTCGCGCTGCGCGACGGCTTCAGCTACGAGGGCTACGCGGTGCAGGTGGCGCGCGACGGGGCGACGGGCTTACAGCTCGCGCGTGAGCGCGGGCACGACCTCGTCATCCTCGACGTGATGCTGCCGCGCATGAGCGGGCTGGACGTGTGCCGACAGCTCCGCAGCTCAGGCAACGACACGCCCATCATCATGCTCACGGCGCGCGGGCAGGAGATTGACAAAGTGCTCGGCCTCAAGACCGGCGCGGACGACTACGTCACGAAGCCCTTCAGCTTCCTTGAGCTGATGGCGCGCGTCGAGGCCGTGCTGCGCCGCGCGTCGAAGCCCGCGGAGGAGGCCGAGTCGGCGAGCTTCGGCGACGTGGAGATCAACTTCAAGACCTTCGAGGCGTCGAAGGGCGGGCAGGTCATAGAACTCAGCCCGCGCGAGTTCAAGATGATGAAGTATTTCGCGGAGCACCGCGGCGAGGTCGTCACGCGCGACCAACTGCTCGACCACGTCTGGGGCTACGAGGGCCTGCCGCTCACGCGCACCGTCGATATGCACATCGCCAAGCTCCGCCAGAAGATCGAAGACATCCCCTCAGACCCGCGCCACATCATCACCGTCCACCGCGTCGGCTACAAGTTCACCGGCTGAAGGGAAATGATGAACGCGGAATGATGAGTGATGAATGAAAAGAAGTAGCCAGTAGACAGTAGGAAAGCAGTTGCCTTTATGCTGACTACTGTCTACTGTCTACTGGCTACTAATTCATCATTCATCATTCCGCCTTCATCATTTCTTCGCTTGCCCGCTTGATTCTCCCGCGCGTCGCGTTCACACTCGCGCCCGATGAGGTTGAACTGTCCGGGCTGCGGCTCGGCAAACGAAGTGGTTCAGGGGACGGGCGCGCAAAGATGCTCGAAGTGCGGCGCGTCGCTCGGCGCGAGCGAGATGCGAAGCCCCGCGCGCGCCGCGTCGAACTACGACGGCTACGCGGTCGGCAGGCGCGTCCTGAAGATCGCGCCCGCGTGGCTCCTTCTGTGCGTCGCTGGCTTCGTGCTCGTCCTGCTCCTCTTCAGTTGGCTGTCGCGCCCCGCAGGCCCTGCGAGGAAGGAGGGCGAAGAGGTCTTCAAGAACGAGGCGATGAATCAGCCGCCCGCGCGGGACGTGGCGAAGGGGTCGAAGACGCCGCCCGCGGCTCGCGGCGCGGGCGCGAACGCGCAGACGGGAGCAGTTGAAGCGGGGGCCGAGCCGTCGCCGGGCGGCGACGCGGGGCAGGCTGCCTTCTCGGTGCAGGTCGGTTCGTTTGAAGACCGGAGCCAGGCCAACGAGCAGGTCTCGCGCCTGCGCGCGGCAGGCTTCGACGCGCGCGTCGAAGAGTCCGACGCGGCCACGCGCTTCCGCTTCCAGGTTCGCAGCGGCCACTTCCAGACGCGCGAAGAGGCCGCGCGCCTCGCCGCCCAGCTACGCGCCAAACGTCTCGCCGGCGAGACCGTCATCGTCGAGCCTGCGAACCAAAGTCAGAAGTCGGAACGCTGAACGCTGAACTTAAAGCCGCTTGCCTTAAGTTCAGCGTTCAGCGTTGCGGACTTCTGACTTTTTTATGCGACGAGGACGCGCTTGCCGTTGGACTGCGGGTTCATGCGGCGCAGGGGCGAGGTGAGCGCGCCGTAGGTCTCGGCGATGATGCGCTCCGCGCCTTCGGCGGCGACGGGCTTGGAGAAGAAGTAGCCCTGGCCGTTCTCGCAGCCGAGCTTTTGCAGGATCACGAGCTGCTCGTTCGTCTCCACACCCTCGGCCACCACGTCCATGCCGAGGTTCTGCGCGAGCACGACGATGGTGCGGACGATCTCCGTGTTCTCGTTGTTCTCGCTCATGCGTGTGACGAAGGAGCGGTCAATCTTGAGCGTGTCAATCGGGAAGCGGTGCAGGTAGGAGAGAGAAGAGTAGCCCGTCCCGAAGTCGTCGATGGCGAGCTTGATGCCGAGCGCGCGGAGCTGGCGCAGCATGTCGGTCGCGGTCTCGATGTTCTCCATGACGAGCGACTCGGTGATCTCCAGCTTGACGCTGCTGGGATTGACGCCGGTCTCCTTAAGTATGTCGGCGACCTTGTCGATGAGAGTGCTCTGGCTGAACTGCTTGGATGACAGGTTGACGGCGACGTAGAGCGGCGGGTCGACGGGGAACATCGCCTGCCAGCGCTGCATCTGCGCGCACGCCTCGCGCATGACCAGCTCGCCGAGCGGCACGATGAGACCGGTCTCCTCGGCGATGGGGATGAAGTCCATCGGCGAGATGAAGCCGCGCTCAGGGTGCTGCCAGCGCACGAGCGCCTCGAAGCCGCGCAGGCGGAAGTTGTCGAGCGCGACGATGGGCTGGTAGTGGATGAGGAACTCTTCGCGCTCCAGCGCGCGGCGCATGTCGGTCTCCATCTGGAGGAGGTTGATGGCGCGCGCGTGCATCGCGCGGTCGAAGATTTCGTAGCGCGCCTTGCCGGCCGACTTGGCGCGGTACATGGCGGTGTCTGCGTCTCGCAGGATGTCTTCGGCGCGCTCGTAGCCGGTGTCGGATGGCGCGATGCCGAGGCTGACGGTGGTGAAGACTTCGCGCCCGCTCAGGGTGAACGGCGCGCTCAGTTGTTGCTGGATGCGCTCGGCGACCTGGACGGCCTCTGTGTCTTCGGC
>JALZHC010000045.1 GCA_030914105.1 Acidobacteriota bacterium | reverse complement strand
AAGAAATCCCCTCGCTCATCGCGGAAGGGAAGATCACGCACTCGCTCGTCGTGGTAGGATTCCACCTGCTCGGACTTTACGGGAAGCTTTCGGCATGAGAGTCAAACTGCTCGAACTCGCGCACGCGCGCTCCGGCGACAAGGGCGACACGGCCAACGTCGGACTCATCGCGCTGCGCCCGGAGTTCTATCCCTTGCTCGCGCGCGAGGTGACGGCGGAGCGTGTGAAAGAACACTTCCGCGGCATCTGCAAGGGCCGGGTCGAGCGTTTCGAGCTGCCGAACCTCGGCGCGCTCAACTTCCTTCTGCACGAATCCCTCGGCGGCGGCGGCACGCTCTCTTTGATGACCGACGCGCAGGGCAAGACCTTCTCGACCGCGCTCTTGCGGATGGAGATCGAAGTGGCCGACGAGAAGGCGAGCTCGCTCGGCATCGCCGAAGACAAACATGAGTGAGGCTCTCACAAATCTCGACTCGTCCGTGCGCCACGGCTTCGCGCAGGTCGGCGACGTTCGTTTGCATTACGCCGAAGCGGGCGAAGGCGAGCGCCTCGTCGTCCTGCTGCACGGCTTCCCTGAATGCTGGTATTCGTGGCGTCATCAATTGAAGGCGCTATCGGGCCGCTTCCGCGTCGTTGCGCCGGACATGCGCGGCTATAACCTGAGCGACAAGCCTGGGCGCGTCGAAGACTACCGCGTGGGCCGACTCGTTGACGACGTGACCGGACTGATACGCCACCTCGGCGCGCGCGAAGCCGCCGTGGTCGGTCACGACTGGGGCGCGGTCATCGCGTGGGCCGCGGCTCGCCATTACCCGGACTACGTCTCGAAGCTCGCCGCGCTGCAAGTGCCGCCCGCCGCCGTCTGGCAGAAGAACCTGAGCTGGCGGCAGCTTCTGCGAAGCTGGTACATGCTCTTCTTCCAACTGCCCGCGCTGCCCGAATGGTGGATCAGGCGCAGAGATTTCGCCGGCATCGAAGAGATGTTCCGGAAGACCGCGCGGCCCGGCACGTTCAGCGACGAAGACTTGCGCGTCCTCAAGTCGGCTTTGAAGGAGCCGGGCGCGCTCAACGCCGCCGTTAACTACTACCGCGCGAACCTCGGCTCGTTCCTCCGTCGCCGCCCCCGCGCCGAAGGCTTCACCAGACAGGAGCGAGTCCGCGTCCCCACGCTCTTCATCTTCGGCGAGCGCGACTTCGCCATCATCCCCGAAACGGTCGAGGGCGTCGCAGACTACGTGAATGCGCCTTACACGGAAGTCCGCCTCGCCAAAAGCAACCACTGGGTTCAGCAGGAGTACCCCGCGGAAGTCAACGCGGCGCTCTTGAGTTTTCTGGAAGAATGAAAAAGCAGATGCCAGATGTTAGATGTCAGATGCTGGACAGTAATGCCGGACTTTCAACTGACATCTAGCATCTGACATCTAACATCTTCTTTATGAATGACAGTCCCGTCATCTACGCGGTCGAGGGTGCAGTGGCGCTCGTGACGCTGAACCGCCCGGAGAAGCGGAACGCTTTGAACGACGCGCTCGTCGCCGGCCTCAAGCGTGCGCTGCGCGACGCGGACGAGCGCGAGGACGTGCGCGCAGTTCTCGTCACGGGCGCGGGCGCGGACTTCTGCTCCGGCGCAGACCTCTCGGCGCTCCAGAAAATCTCGGAAAGCTCGGCGGTCGAGAACCTCGAAGACGCGCAGTCGCTGTCGGAGTTGTTCGCGCTGATAAGAAGGGTGCGCGTGCCGGTCGTCGCCGCGGTGCGCGGGCGCGCGCTCGCCGGTGGCTGCGGGCTGGCGACGGCCTGCGACATCGTGCTCGCCTCCACGTCGGCGCGCTTCGGCTATCCGGAAGTCAAGATCGGGTTCGTGCCCGCGATGGTCATGGCTATCCTTCGCCGCAACGTCTCGGAGAAGCGCGCGTTTGAACTCATCACGCGCGGCGCTGAAGTTTCCGCCGCCGAGGCTGAGCGGATAGGATTAGTCAACCACGTCTTTGAAGACGACTTCTTCGAGACGCAGGTCGAGCGCTACGTCGCGGGCTTCGAGCAGGTCAGCCGCTCCGCGGTCGTCCTTACCAAGCGACTCCTCTACCAGATGGACGGCATGAGCTTCGACGCCGCTCTCCAGGCCGGCGCGGACGTGAACACCATCGCGCGCATGACCGAAGACTGCCGGGCCGGCATCGCGCGCTTCCTTTCAAAGACGAAGTGAAGACCTCCGCGACCTGCATCTTTCAGGTGTTGAGGACGTGTGCTGACACTCGAAGGTGAAGTGAAGACGGTCTCAAAGGTGAGATGAAAGCCGTCGGCAAGGTCGGCGGGCGGCTCTGTTTCGGCCATGCTTTGGAGAGTCTGTTTCAGTCATGCTCGGATTAAGCAGGGGCACGGTTCGCCTCGTGCCGTACCAGAGGGAGTGGGCGGCGCTCTTCGCGCGTGAGGCGGCGCTGCTGCGCGCGTTGATGGGCGCGTCGGCCCTCGCCTTCGAGCACATCGGCAGCACGGCGGTCGAAGGGTTGGACGCGAAGCCGATCATTGACCTGATGGTCGCCGTCGAAAGCCTCAGCGCGGCGGAGGTCTGGATACCGAAGCTGGAGGCCGCTGGCTACGAGTTCAGGCCCGACACGGGCGTGCCCGACCGCCTCTTCTTCGCCAAAGGCCCGCGCCGACTTCGCACACATCACCTCTCGCTGGCCGAGCCGACTTCCGAGTTCTACGTCCAGAAACTTCTCTTCCGCGACTTCCTCCGAAGACATGCCGACGCGCGCGAAGAGTACCGCGCGCTGAAGGGGAGGCTCGCACGAGCCCACCCCGAAGACAGGGCGGCGTATACGGAAGGCAAGCGCACATTCGTGGAGCGGGTTCTCTCTTTAGCCGTCGCCGAAACTCAAGGCGGCTCTCCGGCCTGACCTCGCCGTCAGAACTCTTCGTCAGCAGCGTCAGGAATCTTCGTCAATACTCTTCACCGAATCAGACGAAGCGTGTGGCGAGTTCGAGAGCGCAGGCGAGCGGGTCGGCGTGGACGCGGCTGACGAGGCCGATCTCCAAAGCCTCGTCGGCGTTGACGCGGCGCGCGGTCGTGAACATCTCAAGCGCACGCGCCGTGCCGACGAGTTGAGGGAGGCGTTGTGTGCCGCCCCAGCCGGTGATGATGCCGAGGCGTGCGCCTGGGTGCGCGAAGACGGCGCGCGGCGAGGCGACGCGCAGGCGGCACGAGAGCGCGAGGTCGAGGCCGCCGCCCATGCAGTAGCCGTTGACGGCGGCGATTGTCAGTCGGCGTGCGTCGGCGATGAGGTTTAAAAGTCTCTGGCCGCGCGCGGCAAACTCGCTCGCCGAGTCGGGCGTGAGTGCGCGCAGCTCGCGTATGTCCGCGCCGGAGGCGAACACGTCGCCCGTGCCCGTGAAGATGACGGCTTCAGCTCGGTCGTTTTGTGTGAGATGGACGAAGGCTTGTTCGAGTTCGTCGAGCGTGGCGACGGAGAGCGAGTTGCGCTGTGCCGCGCGGTTGATGCGAACGACGGCGAGCCGGTCGCGCTCTTCGACGAGGACGGGAGGGGAAGAGCTTTCGTCGCGTGCGCTCGTCCTCATGCGCGCTGGCCGACGTTCTCGCGCAGGAACCTGACGATGTCTTCGGTGGACGTGCCCGGCAGGAAGACCGCCGAGACGCCCTGCTCCTTCAGGCGCGGGATGTCCTCCTGCGGGATGATGCCGCCGACGATGACGAGGCAGTCGTCCATCCCGCGTTCGCGCAGAAGCTCCACGATGCGCGGGCACAGAGTGTTGTGTGCGCCGGAGAGTATCGAGACGCCGACCGCATCCACGTCCTCCTGCAACGCCGCCGCCGCAATCATCTCCGGCGTCTGCCGCAGGCCCGTGTAGATGACCTCCATCCCCGCGTCTCTGAGCGCACGCGCAATCACCTTCGCCCCGCGGTCGTGACCGTCGAGGCCGGGCTTTGCGACGAGGACGCGAATCTTCCTTTCGCTCATGAGTGAATTCCGCTCCTGCCTCTAACCACGCACCATTGCTTGATAGAACGCAAGAGAACTGAAGTGATCGACGACGGCGACGCCGCCTTGAGGACGCCAACCATACCTTATATAAGCGTTCACATCCTTCGTTAACGCTTCGGGTGAATCCGCACAGAGGATTATGTATTCCACTTAACTCCTCAAAATGCAGGCTCTTCGTAGAGGCCGTAAACGTCGCGCAGTGCGTCGCAGACTTCGCCGAGCGTGGCGTAGGCGCGAACGGCCTCGATGGTCGAGGGCATTGTGTTGTCGCCGTCGCGCGCGGCCCGCTTCAGTTTGTCGAGGGCGTTTGTGACTGCGCCGTTGTCGCGTCGCGCTTTGGCCTGTTCGAGGCGTGCGAGCTGGCGCTCGCGCACCGTCTCGTCAATGACGAGGATGGGAACTTCCGCGGGTTCTTCGTCCATCGCGTACTTGTTGACGCCGACGATTGTTTGTTCGCCGCGCTCGACCGACTTCTGGTACTGGTAGGCCGACTCCTGAATCTCGCGCTGCGGGAAGCCCTTCTCGATTGATTCGACCATGCCGCCCATCGCATCAATCTTCGAGAAGTATTCGAGCGCGCCATCCTCCATCTTCTTCGTTAAGCTTTCGACGAAGTAGGAGCCGCCCAAGGGGTCAACCGTGTTCACGACGCCCGTCTCCTCGGCGATGATCTGCTGCGTGCGCAGGGCGATGAGCGCCGCCTGGTCGGTCGGAAGCGCGAGCGCCTCGTCGTAAGCGTCGGTGTGCAGACTTTGCGTGCCGCCCAGCACCCCGGCGAGCGCTTGGATGGCGACGCGGACGATGTTGTTCAAGGGCTGCTGGACGGTGAGCGAGACGCCGGCGGTCTGCGTGTGGAAGCGCAGTTGGAGCGTGCGCTCGCTCTTCGCGTTGAAGCGCTCGCGCATGACGCGCGACCAGATGCGGCGCGCGGCGCGGTACTTGGCGATCTCCTCGAAGAAGTCGTTGTGCGCGTTGAAGAAGAAAGAGATGCGCGGGACGAACTCGTCAACGTCGAGTCCGGCGCGTGCGCCCCACTCGACGTACTCGATGCCGTCGCGCAGCGTGAAGGCCAACTCTTGCAGCGCGGTCGCGCCGGCCTCGCGGATGTGGTAGCCGCTCACGGAGATCGGGTTGTACTTCGGCACATTCTTCGTGCAGAACTCGAAGGTGTCAACGACGAGCTTCATCGCGGGGCGGATCGGGTAAATCCATTCCTTCTGCGCGATGTACTCCTTGAGAATGTCGTTCTGGAGCGTGCCGGAGATTTGACGGAAGTCCGCGCCCTGCTTCTCTGCGACGACGAGGTACATCGCGAGCAGGACGGAGGCGGGCGCGTTGATGGTCTGCGAGACCGTCACCTGTTCGAGCGGGATGCCGTCGAAGAGCGCCTCCATGTCCGCGAGCGAAGAGACGGCGACGCCGCACTTGCCGACTTCGCCTTCGGAGAGAGGCGAGTCGGCGTCGTAGCCCATCAGCGTCGGCAAATCATAAGCGACGGAGAGTCCGGTCTGGCCGTGTTCGAGTAGATATTTGAAGCGCGCGTTCGTCTCTTCGGGCGTGCCGAAGCCCGCGAACTGGCGCATCGTCCAGAGCTTGCCGCGGTAGCCCGTCGGGTGTATGCCGCGCGTGTATGGGAACTCGCCGGGGTATGAAGTGTCCCGCTCGTAATCAACGTCGGCGATGTCGGCGGGCGTGTAGAGCCGCCCGACCTCTTCGAGCGAGACGGTCTCGAAGCGACGCTTCCGTTCGGGCCGTTTCCTGAGCGCAGGCTCAAGCGTCTCGCGCTCCCAGCGCTCGACCGAAGCTTCGGCGGGCGTGCTGATCTCTTTCGTCTCAGGCATGGTCTGGTGCCTCTTAAGTCTAGGGTCGCCCCGGCGCGAGCGCGACGCGAAACGGTCGAAATGTCTCTGAAATTAACAAGAAAACGATATTAGTTGACGCCCGCGAAGGGTGTCAACCGCCTTGCCGGAAGGGGTTACTTTTAAAAACCGGAAAGGGTTACTTGTAAAAAAGGCGGCGCGGCTGTGCGGGCAACGCAGGCAGCCGCGCCGTGGAGGTAGGAGAACCAGCGGCGACAACTAGCGGGTCGGCGTCGGCGGGCGTCAGGCGAAAATGATTGCGGTCAGCCCGCCGCGGCGGAGAAAGCTATTCCAACGGGACGACGACCTCGTTCGAGTGAACCATGTTCAGGCGCGTGCGCGCCGCGGCCTCGATGGCTCGCGGGTCTTTGTGCAGGCGCTCGATGTCCTTCTTCAAGGACGCGTTGGTCTCGCGAATCCTCTGCACGTCGGCGTTCATCTGCTCGAACTTCTGTTCGGCCCCGCGCATCTCGGCCTGCGCGCGCATCGTCACCGTCACACAGACGGCGAAGGTCGCCAGCATGATCATGCAGAAGACGACCCAGGAGGGGAGGGCGAGGTCGCGTCTCCTGAGCTTCGTGCGGGTGCCCAAAGCCTCGACTCCCGCCTCCAGAACGGGCGAGGGGAGAGGCAGAGCGCGTGCGGCGGGCCTTTGAGCGGCGAGACGGGCATCATTCCAAATAGGGTTAGCGGCCATTTCGGTCGGGCACCTCCGATTGTCCAGGTCAAGCTCTACTTCTGCCGGTTTGTCGCTCTCGACTGAAGCGACGAGGTTGCGGGAATGTAGCACGCGGGATTTCGAGTGTAAAGACATACGTTTTCAACAGTTTATCCCGCTAAGTTCAAGTATACGTTGAACTAAGCGGCAAAGCGCGGCTGGTTTGGCGAACACGGGGCGAACGAAAATCCGCGGCGTGGGCACGCGGCTGCGACACCCTTTCTTGCCAGTGGGATAGCGTTGGGCGCCAACGGTCACAGGTGTGGAAAAGAGTCGGGGCGGGCCGGGCGCAGCCGGGTTGTGAGGCGTGCCGAGAGCTAACGTCGGAGAGGCGGTGCGGGCGTGCGAGCGTTTATGCCGGGGCCGGGTTGAAAGGTTTTTTCCGGGAAAAACAGTGAAAAATGAAAGTGGTTGACACCCGTCGCGGCAATTCCCTAGACTGCTAAAGACAGTCGTCGGTTCCATGGGTCAACACCCGGTCGCCTCGACGAGACTCTTCCCGGTTACGCGCCCTTGCCCTTTCAATCCTCTGGCAAGCCGAGTGAAAAGAGACTCACTCGCGCTGACTTCAATCTTTCTCAACGAGCAAAGGGTTCTATGCCTGGCATGTCTCCGCCGGAATCCGGGACGGCTGTGAGCGACGCCGCGGGCGCGCTCAACCTGCCGCTGGCATCAATGGTGCGCGCCCTCTGTCGGGCGGCCAGCACGGACACAGACATCCTCTACGGCGTGATGCTCAAGGCGGCGCTGATGGTTGACGCCGCGGCACACACCTACGGCATGGCGACGTTCGCGCGGAAGGCGGGCGAGCGTCCACGCCTGAAGTGGGTTGAGGGTCTTGACGCAGACGAGATCGCCGAGGCGGAGGCGAAAGTCGAGGCTGTGCTGGGCGGGGCCGCGTGCGGCCCGGAAGTGTGCGAGGGCGACCGAGACATCTGCCTCGTCCTCTCGGCCGCGAGCGCGCAGCGCGAAGGCGCGGCGATCTACGGACGCTTCGCGCGCCCGCTCTCCGAGCGTCAGGCCGCGGAGCTGAGAATTCTTTCGGACGTGACGGGCCTGGCGCACGCGCACGCGCAGTTGCGTGAGGAGTTATACAAGCCCGCGCGCGCGCACAGCCGCGCGGAGGTCTCCTCGGCGACCTTGCCGGGCATGGTCTTCGTGAGCCGCTCGATGAACGAGCTTGCGCGCTCGGTCGAGAAAGTGAAAGATTCCGACTCGACGGTGCTCATCACGGGCGAGTCAGGCACGGGCAAGGAACTAGTCGCGCGCGCAGTCCACCGCCTGAGCCGTCGCGCGCAAGCCCCCTTCATCCCCTTCAACTGCACCGCCGCGCCCGCAGACCTCATCGAGAGCCTCCTCTTCGGCCACCGCAAAGGCGCGTTCACCGGCGCGCACACGGATCACGAGGGACTCATCCGCGCCGCGGAGGGCGGCACACTCTTCCTCGACGAGATCGGCGACCTGCCTCTCTCTCTTCAGCCGAAGCTCCTTCGGTTCCTTCAAGAGGGCGAAGTCCACACGCTCGGCGAGCGCGCGCCGCGCAGCGTGAACGTGCGTGTGCTGGCGGCGACGCACAAAGACTTGAACCGGGCCGTGCGCGAGGGGCTGTTCCGCGAAGACCTCTACTACCGCGTCGCCGCGCTCACGGTTCACGTCCCGCCGCTGCGCGAGAGGCCCGAAGACATCGCCGCGCTCATCTCGCACTTCCTCTCGCACTACGCGCGGCGCAACGAACACCCCGTCGCCGGCATCACCGCCGAGGCCATCGGCGTGCTCCAGAGTTACTCCTGGCCGGGCAACGTACGCGAGCTGGCCGCGGAGATCGAGCGGCTCGTGCTCTACACGGACGAGGGCGCGTACATAGGCCCCGAAGACATCAGCCCGCGCGTCCTGCCCGCGCAGGCGCAAGAGCGACAGGCGGACGCGCGGAGCAGCTCGGCGCACCTCGAAAACATGCTCGAAGACTACGAGCGCCGCGTCATCACAGAGACCCTGCGGCGCAACGACTACAACGTCGCGCGCGCCGCCGCCGCGCTCGGACTCGGCTCGCGCCAGACGCTCTACAAGAAGCTCAAGCGGCTCGCCATCAACGTCGGCGACTTTTTGCAGGACGAGCAGCAGCCCGGCCTCCAACTGCGAACCGACCCGCAGTTGTCGAAGTGAAACGATGCCGCGGCGCGCGCCCTGAAGGTTCAACGGCAGACCTCTCTTCATAAATTCGACCTTTATAAATTCGAGAGAACACTCGCTGAAATGATCCTCGCTTACGTCTTCTGGTTCTTCCTCGCGATGCTCATACACGAGCTGGGCCACCTCGCGGCGGCGCGCGCGTGCGGCGTCGGCGCGACGGAACTGGGCATCGGCTGGGGGCCGCGCGTCGGCGGCTTCACCTACGGCGATGTTGTTTACAGTCTGCGCGCGCTGCCGGTCGGGGCATACGTCCGGCTCGACATGGAGGAGTTGCAACGACGGCCTCTGTCGCGGCAGGTCTTCGTGCTGCTGGCGGGCGTGCTCGTCAACCTCTCGGCGGCTGAAGCCGCGCGCGGCACCTGGTTCGGCGCGATGAACTTCCTGCTCGCCGCGACGAATCTTCTGCCGCTCTACCAGCAGGACGGCTGGAAGTGCGGCATGGTCATGATTCGCGCGGCCCTCAGGCGCAGGAGCGCGCTCGTCGAGTGGAGCTTCACGCTGGCGGGCGGCGCGTCGAGCCTCGCGCTCTTCGCCGCGCAGGCGCTCAGGCATTACTGAGGTTGAAAGTCGCCGATGGAATCCGGTCAGGAAGTTGCGGCCTTGAGGCGACGTGAAAACGTCGCCGCGGGCGAACGCGCGAATTCGGTCGCCGCTTCGGAACGCGCGGGTCACGTCGCCGCGCGCGAGCGCGCCGAGCATGAGACGCACGCGAAGCGGCTCGACTTCGTTTGGCGGCTCTACCCGCTGGCGCTCATCACCATCTTCCCCGTCGCGCTCGTAAGCAACTTCTGGCTGGAGGTCTGGCGCGGCGTCAGGTCGCACGCGACCGACGGGTCGGGCCACTGGGGCGTCGCGCAAATCTACAACGCGGGCATCTTCCCGGACACCTTCGGCTGGACTGACGCATATTTCGGCGGGATGCCTTTCCCGAACTTCTACCCGCCGCTCTTTCACTGGCTCGTCGGACTGCTCGGCGCGTGCGGCCTGCTCTCGTTCGGCGCGGCTTTCAAGCTCGTTCTCTTCGTGCCGACGCTCTTGATGCCCGCCGCCGTGTGGCTTCTGGCGCGCAGGCTCTCAGGCGGGAGCGCGCGCGTCGCGCTCGCTTCCGGATGCGCGTGCGTGCTGATGCTCGTCAACATGCGCTTCCAGACTTCGACGTGCGGACTCGACTACGCGAGCACGTTCGTCGCGGGCTTCTACACGCAGCCGCTCGGCTTCGTCCTCCTGCTCGCGTGGTTCGCGGCCTACGTCCGCGCTCGTCGGAGCCGACTGTGCACGGCGGCCTCCTGCGTTCTTCTGGCGCTGACCGTCCTCGGCAACTTCTTCAACGCCTTTACGGCCGCGCTGCTCGTCGCCGCGACGCTCGCCTTCGATCTTTTGAGCCTGCGCGACGCGAAAGACGCAGCCGCGCGCGCCGCAGCGCGACGCACGCTCGGCAAACATTTCGTCACGCCGCTCGTCGCGCTCGCGCTCTGCCTCTTCTGGCTGGTGCCGATGGCCGCGACCTACAAGTATTTCGTCACGCGCCCGCTCGTCATCCCTTTAAGCGGACTCATCACGCCCTGGCTGTGGGCCTGGTACGCGGTCGCCGCCGTCGGCGTCGTGCTGTGGTGGAGGCGTTCGGGCGAGAGCAAAGGGCGTTCGGATGAAGGCAAAGGACCTTCGTGTGAGAGAGAGGAGCGTCAGGGTGCGGGAGAGTCGAAGGGGACGGGGCATGCGCCCGCTTCGTCAGCGCGTGATGCTTCGTCAGCGTGCGGGTCTCTCGCGGCAGCGCGCGCGTACATCTTAACTTTGCTCGCGCTCGCCGCCTGCGTCGTCTTCGCTTCGACGGTCGCGCCGCCCTGGTTCCCTCTGCAAGCCTTCCGTTTCCTCTCGACGCTGAACTTCATGCTGGCCGTCCCCGTCGGCGTCGCCGTCGCCGCGGCGCTCGACTTCTTCAAGATCGAAGTGCGCAGGCCGCGCGGCGCCTGGCCGCTCGCGCGCCACGTCGCGGTTGTCATCCTCGCGGTCGTCGCCTTCGGCCTCCTCCAGTCGGCGCGACCGACCGGCGGCCTCGCCTTCTACACGCCCGACGAGAACGAGCGACTCGAAGCGGTGCTGCGCTTCGCGCGCGAGCACAGAGACGGTCGCTACATGGTCGAGGTGCTGAACCTCGTCGGCAACTCTCTGCACGCCGACAGCCCCGCGCTCAACGCGTACCTCGGCGCGCAGGGGAACGAGACGCTGGGCGTCGTCTACCGCGAGGCTTCGCCGAACTCCGTCTTCTTCAACGCGCTCACGAACGCCGTCTCGACCGGCAAGGACAGCTTCGGCATCAGCTCTGTTCTGGCCGATGATCTGGACTTCGCCGCGCAGCCGCTCGCGCGTCATCTGGAACGCGCGCGCTGGCTCGGCGTGCGCTACGTCGTCGCCGAGTCGGACGAGCTGAAGGGTAAGCTCGCGCGCGAGCCTTCGGTCGTCGCGCGCCACGACTTCGAGCGCTGGAGCGTCTTCGAGATCGGCGGAGGCTTTGCGGCGCGCGCGCGCGTGCTCGACTACAAGCCGGCGCTCGTCGTTTCGGACTTCTCCGTCAAGGGCCGCCGGCGCAATGATTTCGACTTCGTGCGCCTGGCCGAAGAGCAATTTGGCGACGGCTGGTTCGACGTGCTGCTCGCGCGCTCGCCGGAGACGAAGATTGACCACCTCACTGACCTGGAAAACTTCGGCGCGCTCGTGCTCGAACGCTACGACTGCGACGACGAGGCGCGCGCCTTCGCGCTGCTGCGCGACTTCGCACAGACGCGCGCGCTCGTCCTGCTCTCAAGCGACGCGCCGCTCTTCCGACGCATACAGTCTGCGCTCCGAGAGTTCCCGCACGCGCACATCGTCGAGCGCACGCTCGAAGAGCCTGCGGGCGAGCGCGTCGAGAGCTTCCAGCCGTCGTTCCATTACGAGGGAAGCTCCATCCGCCGCCTCTGGCGCGACGTGCGCGCGGCGCTGGAGAGCGAAAAGGTCGCCGTCGGAGAGGATTCTCAAACCGTCGTTGACAACTCTTCGGTAGACCCGAAGGCTTCGGTGAAAACTCAG